>NZ_JBSFUU010000090.1:0-38582 GCF_053591955.1 Streptomyces sp. NPDC002845
CAGCCCACCGCCCTGCGCATACCGCATACCTCCGGCATACCGCAACAATCATGAAACGTCAGATCCCCACCCGCCATAGCGAGTTCAACCTCAGTGACATCATGGCCCCGAGCGCCATGAGCCACAGCAACAACTGGACGAAATCTCTTTCCGACGTCCAGCCCGTCGCGTACTGGCTGGACGACCCCGGCAGGCCCCGCCCCGAGCCCGCGCTCACCGGCGCCGAGACCTGCGACCTGCTGGTCGTCGGCGGCGGCTACAGCGGACTGTGGACCGCTCTGATCGCCAAGGAGCGCGACCCGCGACGGGACGTGGTGCTGGTGGAGGGCCGTGAGGTGGGCTGGGCCGCCTCCGGCCGCAACGGCGGCTTCTGTGCCGCGTCCCTCACTCATGGCCTGCCCAACGGTCTCACCCGCTGGCCGGACGAGATCCACACGCTTCAGGAGCTGGGCGCCCGCAACCTCGACGAGATCGAGAAGGCGGTTGCCCGCTACTGTCTCGACTGCGACTTCGAGCGCACCGGCGAGATCGACGTCGCCACCGCACCGCACCAGGCCGCCGAACTCCGCGACTGGTACGAGGAGATGGAGCGCCACGGCCTAGCGGCGGGCGTGGAGTTCCTGGACGCGGAAGCCGTGAGGGAACAAGTCGACTCACCGACATTCCTGGCCGGCCTGTACTACCGCCGAGGCGTCGCCATGCTCAACCCGGCCAAACTGGCCTGGGGCCTGAAGCGCGCCTGCCTCCGACTCGGCGTCCGCGTGTACGAGCACACCCCCGCCCTCACCCTGAAGCCGTACGGCGCCGGCATGGCCGTACGCACCCCGTACGGATCGATCCGCGCCCGCAAGGTCGCCCTCGGCACGAACGTCTTCCCGAACCTCGTCCGGCGCGTGCGCGCGTACACCGTCCCCGTCTACGACTACGCGCTGATGACCGAACCGCTGAGCGCCGACCGACTGGCCTCCGTCGGCTGGAAGAACCGGCAGGGCCTCGGCGACAGCGCCAACCAGTTCCACTACTTCCGGCTGTCCGCCGACAACCGCATCCTCTGGGGCGGTTACGACGCGATCTATCCGTACGGCGGCCGGGTGCGCGCCGAGTACGACGACCGGCCGGAGACGTACGCGAAGCTCGCCGGGCACTTCTTCACCTGCTTCCCGCAGCTGGAGGGCGTCCGTTTCACCCACGCGTGGGGCGGCGCGATCGACACCTGCTCCCGCTTCTCGGCCTTCTTCGGCACGGCCCACCAGGGGCGGGTCGCGTACGCGGCGGGTTACACGGGTCTCGGCGTGGGCGCGACCCGGTTCGGCGCGGACGTGATGCTCGACCTGCTGGCGGGGGAGCGCACCGAACGGACCGGGCTGGACATGGTCCGCAGGAAGCCGCTGCCGTTCCCGCCCGAGCCGTTCGCCTGGACCGGCATCGCGCTCACCAAGTGGTCGCTGGCGCGGGCGGACGCGCACGGCGGGCGACGGAACCTGTGGCTGAGGGCCATGGACCGGCTGGGTCTGGGGTTCGACAGTTGACGTTGGGCGGGGTTGGAGGGCGCGTGGGAGTGTTCTTGATCCATCGGCGTACGCCCTGCTCAACCGCTGCGAGCCGGTTCACCACCAACACCTGGCAACAAGTGGGCGGAACCCGCGTAATGCCCGGCCGGGACCCCTGTCTGTGCTCCTGACGCGACCAGCGTCCACAGGAGATCTACAGAGAGGAAGGTCCCCCTCATGGCTGGGGCCAAGACGGCGGTCGACTGGCTGGCATCCGTAGCGCCGGATCCCGAGGCCTGCCGCTGGGAGTGGGAACGCCACCCCCTCGGGGTCGCCCTGCTCCCGGCCGGCAGGGCCTGGGACGTACTCATCCTGCCGGGTGAGCTGGGCTACCCCACGCTCGACGTCCTGACGCGCATCCTCGACCAGCCCGGGCCCGTGCTAGTCGACTTCGGCGACGACCGCATGGGCTTCTTCGTGCCCCCGGGCACGGCGTCCCGGTGGCTGGGCACGGGCGTGCGTACGGCGGGTGCCGGCACCTGGATCGTGGTGCCGTACCCGGGCCGGTCGACCGGCGGTGTCCGCTGGCTGGTTCCGCCGGACGGGATGGGCACTCTTACCGACCCGGCGCTCCTTGAACTGGCGATGCACGAGGCGGCGGCGGGGCTCGCGAGCGAGGAGGAGAGTTAGCCGGGCGGTCGCCGGTGGCCATGACAAGTGAAGCCAAGTGAATTGATCTGGAACAAGTCGGGCACGCTCCATCCCCACATCCCCCATGCCTGACCTCACCGCGCTCTCGTCGGCCGCCCGTGCGGCCGACGCCGGCCGGCAGTGACCACGTGCGGTGCGCCCGGAGGGTGACCGCTACTTCCGCCGAGGGCCGCTGTGGCTCCCGCGCCGCAGGAACAGCGCGAGCCCCGTCAGCGGGACCATGAACAGACACCAGCTGGCCACCACGTCCAGGGGCCAGTGATAGCCGCGGCGGACGAGCCCGAAGCCGACGCCGAGGTTGAGAACGACAGCGGTGACGACGACCGTACGGCGGGCCGGGACGGTGCGGAGCCAGGGCAGGAGGAGCAGGGCCGCGGCACCGTAGGCGATGGTGGCCGTGGCGGTGTGGCCGGAGGGGTAGTAGCCGATGCCGGGAGGCATGACCGAGGTGCCCGCGCGGCGCGTGAGTTCCTTGAGGGGGACGACCAGGACGGGGACGAGTGCCATCAGAACCGCCACCGTGGCGCCCGGCAGCCACCAGCGGTCTCTACCAATGCGGCGCGCCCGCCAGGTCGCGTACCCGAGGACGGCGGCGAGGACGGGAATCGCGACCTCGACATTGCCCAGGTCGGCGAGGAGTCCGGAGACACGGTCCGGGCGGACCAGCGCCCGGCTGACCCGTTCGTCCACACGCAGGAGCGGCCCGTCCGCGACGACCTGCCAGGTGATCAGGGCGAAGAGGAGGGCCGGAAGGCCGAGAAGGAGGAAGGTCGGCCGACCTGGAACAGGGGGGGTGGTTCCAGGCCGGCCGTCCGGATCGGTGTGCCGCACGCCCCGGGGGGTTTGGGGCGGGCGGCCATCCGATCGGTGAGGAGATCCGGAGCCGGAAGCTCCGTGTGTGTGCGCGAGGGCACGACCAGAGCGAAGCTGGGGAGGCCCCGACCTGGTGCCACCCACAGTTCCCTGTGGGCGGGGTGTATCTCTCATCTGGCTAAAACCTACGACAGGGGCCGCGGCGAGGACAGACGCAATCGCGTCCCGACATCCACCTTGCACACCTTCTTCACGCGCTCTGCCCTCCAGTGGCCCCTGAGTCGTGTGAGTCGTTCAGATGCGGGTGAACGCCTGCTCGATGATGTCGAGGCCCTCGTTGAGGAGATCGTCGCCGATGACCAGCGGGGGCAGGAAGCGCAGGACGTTGCCGTAGGTGCCACAGGTCAGGACCAGCAGGCCCTCCTGGTGGCAGGCCTTGGCGAGCGCGGCGGTGGCCTCCGCGGCGGGCTCCTTGGTGGTGCGGTCCTTGACCAGCTCGATGGCGATCATGGCGCCGCGGCCGCGGATGTCGCCGATGCTGTATCGATCGTTGTGGGCGAACTTCTCGGCCATCGCGCCCAGGCGGGCCTTCATGACGGCCTCGATGTTCCTGGCCCTGGCGTTGAGGTCGAGTTCCTTCATGGTCTCGATCGAGCCCAGGGCGCCCGCGCAGGCGACCGGGTTGCCGCCGTACGTGCCGCCCAGGCCGCCCACGTGCGCGGCGTCCATGATCTCCGCGCGGCCGGTCACGGCGGCCAGCGGCAGACCGCCCGCGATGCCCTTGGCGGTGGTGATCAGGTCCGGGACGATGTCCTCGTCCTCGCACGCGAACCACTGGCCGGTGCGGCAGAAGCCGGACTGGATCTCGTCGGCCACGAACACGATGCCGTGGTCGGCGGCGAACTGCCGGACGGCCGGCAGGAAGCCCTTGGCCGGCTCGATGAAGCCACCCTCACCGAGCACCGGCTCGATGACGATCGCGGCCACGTTCTCCGGCCCGACCCGCTTGCTGATCTGGTCGATGGCCTGCGCGGCGGCCTCCGGACCGGCGTTCTCGGGCCCGGTCGGCCAGCGGTAGCCGTACGCGACCGGCACGCGGTACACCTCGGGCGCGAACGGCCCGAACCCGTGCTTGTACGGCATGTTCTTCGCCGTCAGCGCCATCGTGAGGTTGGTGCGCCCGTGGTACCCGTGGTCGAACACCACCACGGCCTGCCGCTTGGTGTACGCCCGCGCGATCTTCACGGCGTTCTCGACGGCCTCGGCGCCGGAGTTGAACAGGGCGCTCTTCTTGGCGTGGTCGCCGGGCGTCAGCTCGGCCAGCGCCTCGGCGACGGCCACGTACCCCTCGTACGGCGTGACCATGAAACAGGTGTGGGTGAAGTCGGCGAGCTGGGCGGTGGCCCGGCGGACGACGGCCTCGGCGGACGCGCCGACGCTCGTCACGGCGATGCCCGAACCGAAGTCGATCAGCCGGTTCCCGTCGACGTCCTCGACGATCCCGCCGTCCGCCCGCGCGGCGAACACCGGCAGCACGGACCCCACACCCCGCGCGACCGCGGCGGTGCGGCGGGCCTGCAGCTCCTGCGACTTGGGGCCGGGGATGGAGGTGACGACACGGCGCTCCTGCGGAAGTGCGGTCATGTGGGGCTCCTGGGGGTTTTACGGACTCTTGCCTTCTTTTCTCGCAGGCTAGGGCGGGGAGCGAAGGGTGGGCATGCTCCATGTGGGCGTTGTCGGGCGGTTGGGTTGTCCGTCGTGGACATAGCAGGGACATGGCAGGAGCAAAGCAGGGACATGACGGGGCTGCGACTGGGTCGTGGTTCACTGCCGGCCACCCGGCCGCGTAAACGGTGAACTCCCCTTGTGGGGGAGTTAGATTGGCTCGCTGATGGTTGACGGGACGGCTGGTCAAGGGGCAAGGGCGATGGACAGGGACGGGACGCAGGACGCACGAGGTACGCATGCGACTCCTGTGCCGCGTCCGGCGGTGCCGCCGGAGGTGCCCGCGGTGCCGCCCAGGCCGCCGCAGGCGCCGGGGGTGCCGCCGGTGGCGGACGGGTCGGCCTTCCTGGCGTGGGTGCGGGCGGCGCGGCCGGAGGCGGCGCCGGGGGTGTGGCGGTTCGGGCATCGGCCGCGGCAGGAGCAGGAGCCCGAGGAGATTCCGGGGCGGCAGCTGCTGAGCGGGGCGCTGATCGCCTTCCTGGTCGGCTGGCTGCTCTGGTCCCTGCTCCAGAACGGCTACCTGGGCGGCTGGTGGTACCTGCCCCTCGAACTGTTCATTCCCGACTCCTGGCGTGGTAAGGACAGCGACCTCGGAGCGGACGGGGTCCAGAACCTGTACACGGCCTACGAGTTGCTCATCGCCTTGTTGATCATGTTCGGCGTCGGTCGGCTCGGCCGCTGGGGTGAGGTGTGGCGCCGCTTCGTCGCCCCGCGCTTCCGTCGCAAGGAGCCACCGCCGGCGGCGCCCACCTCCGAGGAGGACCCCGCCGAGTGGCCCGCCCTCCGTGCCGCCGGAGCCGTCGACGCCGCCGACCGGCTTGCCGCCGAGGCCCGCGCGGGGCTGATGCGGGACGTCGACCACGCCCGGATCACGCGGGCCTGGCAGGGCGTGCGCACCGGGCGACACACTCTCGCCAGCTTCACCGGGGCCGTTCTGAAGGACGGGGCCGCCGCGTGTCTGCATCCCTCCGGAGGGCGTGATCTGCCGGGGCGGCTCGCGCAGCACGACCTCGTCACCGGGCAGGTACGGCTGGGGGCCACCGTGGACGACCCGCGGAACCCGTACGCGTATCGCGGGACCGGCCTCGGGCTCGGCCCCGAACTGCTCGGCACCTCGCTGCTCGCCGTCGGACCCGCCGGGTGCGGCAAGACCGGCGGGGTCGTCTGGCCGGTGGCCGAGTCGCTGTGCCTGCACGCGCTCGCCGGGCGGGCGGCCGTGGTCGTCGTGGGCGCGGCCGGCGCCGGGCTCGGGCCCACGGACGCGTACGACGTCGTCGTACGGGTCGGGAATCCCGAATCCGTGTACGACATCGACCTGTACGGCGGGACCACCGACCCCGACGAGGCCGCCGCCGTACTCGCCGAGGCGCTCGTCGGCGACCTCTCCGATCCGCATCCCGGCGGGGACACCAGGCGGTCCACGACGGTGCTGGCCCAGCTGCTCGGGCCGTACCGGGCGGTCCACGGGCGCTTCCCGTCCGTACCCGAACTGCGGCAGCTGCTGGACGGGGCTCCCGGGCCGCTGGGGGAGCTGCGCAAGGCGCTGGAGGACGCGGGGCAGGCCTCGCTGCTGAGGGAACTCGACGCCCGGGACCGGCAGTCGGGGCAGCCGGGGGACGTCGCGGCCGTACTCGCCGACCGGGTTGCCCTGCTGGACCGGCCCGCCTTCGCCGGTTTCTTCGACACGTCCGGCCAGTCCCGGCCCTTCTCGCTGCGCGCCCTCGACCATCCGGTACGGGTACGCATCGACCTGCCCGAGCGCGGGCACGCCGACGCCTCGCGCATCCTGGCACGGCTGGTGCTCGCCCAGTTCACGGCGAGCGTGGCCGTACGGGAGGACCGGTCGCTGTTCGCCTGTCTGGTGCTCGACGACGCCACCGGGGTCGTGACGCCCGAGGCCGTACGGGGCATCCAGCGGCTGCGGTCCGCGCACGCCGGGGTCGTGCTGACGCTGCGGACCCTGGACGACGTGCCCCGGCCCTTGCGGGGGCCGCTGCTCGGCGCCACCGGGTGCCGGATGGCGTTCTCCGGGCTCACCCCCTGGGACGGGCAGGACTTCGCCGAGGTCTGGGGCAAGGAGTGGATCGAGGCACGGGACGTCACCGACCGGCAGATCATCGCGGAGACGCCGGCCGGGAAGGCGCTGCACGCGTTGCGACGGGTGATCACCGGGCACGCTCCGACGGCACGGGCGGTGACCGTACGGCAGGTCGAGCGGGAGCGGTGGTCGGCGTCCGAGCTGGCGCACGGGGTGCCGCCGGGCCATGTGGTGCTGTCGCTGACGACCGTACGGGGGGAGCACGCGCCGCCGTTGCTGGTGGATCTGCGGGGGTGAAGCCGGGGCCGGGTGGCGATCCGCGGCTCATGGTGACCGTACGGAGCGTCGGAATCGGCATACGCTGTTCATACGCAGTGTCCGAAAGAACGCTGCGGTCTCCGTGCAGGCCGTGCCCATCGTGGGCCCCTCGACACTGAAGGCCCCATGCCCCCCACGCTCGCCTCGCTCGTCCACCACTCCGCGCTCAAGCTGACCGTGCGCGCGGGCGAGGGACGCCTGGACGTGCCCGTCCGCTGGGCGCATGCCAGTGAGCTCGCCGACCCCGTGCCGTACATGGAGGGCGGGGAACTGCTGCTGATCACCGCGTTGAAGCTGGACGCGGAGGACTCGAAGGCGATGCGGAAGTATGTGAAGCGGCTGGTCGCGGCGGGTGTCGTCGGGCTGGGCTTCGCAGTCGGGGTCCACTACGAGGAGATCCCGAAGGCCCTCGTCGACGCGGCCGAGGAGGCCCGGCTGCCGCTGCTGGAGGTGCCCCGGCCCACGCCCTTCCTCGCCATCAGCAAAGCCGTGTCGGCCGCCATCGCCGCCGACCAGTACCGGGCCGTCACGGCGGGGTTCGCGGCGCAGCGGGAACTGACCAGGCAGGCCTTGAACGACGGACCGGAAGGGCTCCTCGCCGTCCTCGCCTCGCAGGTCGACGGATGGGCCGCGCTGTACGACGCCTCCGGGGCCGTTGTCGCCACCGCGCCCGAGTGGGCGGTACGGCGGGCCGCGCGTCTTACGGCGGATGTCGAGCGCCTGCGGGACCGGCCCGCGCCCGCGAGCGTGGTCGTGGGCGCGGGCGGTGAGGACCGGGTCGAGCTGCACTCCCTGGGGACCGGGCGGCGGGCCCGGGCCGCCCTCGCCGTGGGGACGGCCGCCGCGCCGGGGACCGCCGAGCGGTACGCCGTGCACTCGGCGATCGCGCTGCTGACGCTCACGACGGAGCGGTCGCGGTCGTTGCACGCCGCTGAGCAGCGGATCGGTGCGGCGGTGCTGCGCATGCTGCTTGCCGGGGAGCCCGATCATGCGCGGGCCGTGGCCGGGGATCTGTACGGGGAGTTGCTGGACGCGCCTTTCCGGCTGATCCTCGCGGAGTTGGTGTCCGCCAAGGGGGTTGTGGCCGGTGAGCCCGTGGGTGAACTGCTCGGACAGCTCACCGAGGTCGTCGAGGCCGCCGCGGCTCGGGCCGGTGAGGCTGTGCTCGTTGTGCCGGAGGGGGAGCGGTTGGTCGTGCTCGCCCTGGACGGGGGTGCGGCGGTCGTCGCGTGCGGGGAGTTCGCGGTGGGGCTGGAGGGCGAGCGGGGCGAGGGTGCGCGGGAGTCGGTGGCGGGTGTCGTCGACGAGGACGAGCTTGTCGTCGGGCTCTCGGCGCCCGCCGGGCCGATCGCCGCGGGCGCCGCGTACAAGCAGGCCGAGCAGGCCCTGTCCGTGGCCCGGCGGCGGGGGCGGTGTCTCGTCGAGCACGAGGAGCTTGCCGCCGGTTCTGTCCTGCCCCTGCTCGCGGATGACGCCGTGCTGGCCTTCGCGGACGGGCTGCTGCGGGCCCTGCGTGAGCATGACGCCACAGGGCGGGGGGATCTTGTCGCCTCGCTGCGGGCCTGGCTGTCGCGGCACGGTCAGTGGGATGCGGCCGCGGCGGATCTCGGGGTGCATCGGCATACCTTGCGGTATCGGATGCGGCGGGTCGAGGAGATTCTGGGGCGGTCGCTGGATGATCCGGATGTGCGGATGGAGCTGTGGCTGGCGCTGAAGGCTACGGCGGTGGGGGAGTAGGGGGTTGTTTGCGCCCCTGCCGCCCCTACCCGTCCCATCCCCGGCGTACCCGTCCCATCCCCGGGGCGCTGTCCCCTGGCCCCGGGCTCATGCCCACCCACCTTGGACGGCATGACCGGGAAGTGCTGGCGGCGATCATGTTCGTGGCCACGTCGGGTTGCACTTGGCATACGACTACGTCCACCTGCGGCGTTGGTTACACGGTCGAGGCGCGCCGCATGCGGGGACCTGGGGTCACTGTGGTGCCGCGGGTCGCAGGGGTGGGTCCTCGATGTCCTGGCGGATGAGCCATTGGACGAAGGCGCGTGCTTCCGGTGTCAGTTGCTGGGTTCCTTCGCGCCGGAGCAGGTAGTGGGCTTGGCGCATGGGCACCATCCGGTCGTGGAGGAGAACGAGCTGTCCGTTGCGTACGGGACCATCCCCGTGGGGGTGTGACAGCCGTCGCGAGCCGAGGCGTTGTCCTCGACGGCGGGCGCCTTGTGCGATCTTCGACGACCTTCTGGCCTCGGTTCACCATTGGCGATCAACGTGACGGGGGACGTGACGCGGTGGACGGCGTCATCACATCGACTGAAGGCGCAGGCAAGCCGGAGGCGTCCGGTCATCCCATACGCGGCCTGCTGGCCCACTGGGGTCCTACGATCGTCTTCAATATCGCCGGGCCGATCCTGCTCTACAGCTACCTGACCGATCACGGGTGGAGCAAGGCGCACGCCCTGATGCTCGCCTCTCTGCTGCCGCTGGGGGAGATCGGTGTCATCTATGCGCTCCGCCGCCAGATCGACGAGTTCGGCGTCTTCGCATTGATCACCGATGGGGTTGACGCTGGTCAGCATGGCGGCGTTCCACAGCGCCCGCGCGATCCCGATCAAGGATTCGCTGCTGATCGGCATCATCGGCCTGGGGATTCTGCTGACGCTGGTGATGGCGCGTCCGTTCGCGTACTACATGGGCCGCAGGTTCGCCACCGACGGCACCGAGGCGAGTCGCGCCTGGTGGGCAAGCCTGTGGCGGTACGACGACTTCCGGCGCACCTGGCGGACGATCACCGTCGTGTGGGGCGTCACGTTCGTGGTCGAGGCCGCCATTCGCGTCCTGCTGACGTACACGTTGTCGACATCGATCATGGTGAGCGTCAGCAGCAGCGGGCCGTTCACCGTGCTCGTCGGCCTGGTCTTCTGGACGATCCGCTACAGTCGGCGCAAGCAGGCCCAGGCTGAGCAGGCCCAGGCCGAGCGGGCGCAGGGATCGGTCGAGGCGCATGGCGCCACGGGTCTCGCCGGGAACGGCACCGTGAGCTGAGAGCAGCCCTTGCTGATGATCTTTGCGTGATGTGCCGGGGCGATCTGATCCCTCGCGGGCCCCCACCCCACCAAAGCGGAGCGTCCCCGTAGGGGACTTTGACGCGCCGGACAAACGACCCTTCACCGACCCGGCCCTACCGTGGGGGACGGAAGTCGACACATCACTCTCGGAAGGGCCGGTACTCGACATGACTGCCACCCACGCCTTCTGGCTCGCCGGTCGCCAGGCCACTGGTGAGACCACGTCCGACGTCACCTCGCCGTGGGACGGTCGGCTCGTCGGCAAGGTCAGCGTGCCGACGGAGGCCCAGGTCGAGGAGGCGGTGGCCGCCGCGTACGCCGTACGCGAGGAGTTCGCGGCCACCCCGGCCCACGTCCGCGCCGCCGTCCTCGACCACGTGAGCCGACGCCTCGTCGAGCGCACGGAGGAGATCGCACAGCTCATCTCCGCCGAGAACGGCAAGCCGATCAAGTGGGCCCGGGGCGAAGTCGGGCGCGCGGTGTCGGTGTTCCGGTTCGCGGCCGAGGAGGCCCGGCGGTTCAACGGAGGTGAGGCGCAGCGGCTCGACACCGACCTCGGCGGCCAGGGACGGCTGGCGTTCACCCGCCGCTTCCCCAAGGGCGTCGTCCTCGGCATCGCGCCCTTCAACTTCCCCCTCAACCTGTGCGCCCACAAGATCGCCCCGGCCATCGCCGCCGGGGCGCCGATCATCCTCAAGCCCGCCCCGGCCACGCCGCTCTCCGGTCTCCTCATCGGCGAACTCCTCGCGGAGGCCGAGGCCGAGGCCAGGACCGGGACCGGAACCGGGGCCGCACTGCCCACCGGCTCCTGGTCCATCCTCCCGGTCTCCAACGACCGTATGCCCGCCCTCGTCCAGGACGAGCGCCTGCCGGTCATCTCCTTCACCGGCTCCGAGAAGGTCGGCTACGCGATCATGGACTCGGTGCCACGCAAGCACTGCACGCTGGAGCTGGGCGGCAACGGCGCGGCCGTCGTCCTCGCCGACTACGCGAGCGACGAGGACCTCGACCGGGCCGCCGCCCGCATCGCCACCTTCTCCAACTACCAGGGCGGACAGTCCTGTATCTCCGTGCAGCGCGTGATCGCGGACGCGTCCGTGTACGACCGGCTGC
Source organism: Streptomyces sp. NPDC002845 (assembly GCF_053591955.1). Lineage (NCBI taxonomy): Bacteria > Bacillati > Actinomycetota > Actinomycetes > Kitasatosporales > Streptomycetaceae > Streptomyces > Streptomyces sp. NPDC002845. Next base: position 11,271 of record NZ_JBSFUU010000090.1, read on the forward strand.
TGCCCCGTATCGTCGCCGCCGTCGAGGCCCAGGTCACCGGTGCCCCCTCCGACGACAAGACGGACGTCGGGCCGCTGGTCAGCGAGGACGCGGCCAAGCGTGTCGAGGCCTGGGTCCAGGAAGCGGTCGACGCCGGTGCCGCGCTCCTCACCGGTGGCAAGCGCGACGGCGCCTCCTACGCGCCGACCGTCCTCACCGACGTACCGGCGGACGTCACGATCTCCTGCGAGGAGGTCTTCGGTCCCGTCCTCACCGTGCGGCGGGCCGAGGACGAGACGGCGGCCTTCGCGGCAGTCAACGACTCCAAGTACGGCCTCCAGGCGGGTGTCTTCACCCACGACCTGCAGACCGCCTTCCGCGCGCACCGGGCGCTGGAGGTGGGCGGCGTCGTCATCGGCGACGTCCCGTCCTACCGCGCCGACCAGATGCCGTACGGCGGGGTCAAGCAGTCCGGCGTCGGGCGGGAAGGCGTGAAGTTCGCCATGGACGACTACACCTACGAGCGGGTCATGGTGCTCACCGGGCTCACCCTCTGACACCCATTACCCGGAAGATCTCGAAACTCACCCTAGCTTGTGACAATCGTTTTCATGTACGGTGAGACTCGATCCCGGGATGAAAGGGCCCGGCACCGATGCCTTCCGGTGCCGGGCCCCTTCTTTGTGTCGGCCTCTACCGGACCCTCAACCGGAGAAGCCGACGTGCGCGAGCCGCAGCGGGCCGCGCAGCTTGAGGTGGACGTCGTGCACACCGGCGGCCGTGACATCGGCGCGGAGGGTGGTGTAGTCGTACGGGCCCGCGGTCGCCGTGTCGAGCGTCAGGACCGCGAGGACCGGGCCGCCGTTCAGGGAGAACTCCACCGTGCCCTCGCCCGCCACCTCCACGGTGACCTCGGACGTCCCCGCCCCGAAGTCGCAGTCGTTGAAGAGCAGCTCGCCCGTCTTGCCGTCCGCCGGGGTCACGGCGTCGCCCGACACCTTCGTACGGTCGACGATGTCGATGCCCCGGTGCTCGTCGAAGTCCGCCGCGTTCAGGCCGAGCCGGCCGACCGGGCGCGGGGCGGCCGGTTCGCCCTCCAGGTCGAGCGTGGTGCGCAGCCGGACGTCCTCGCTCGACGCGCCGATCAGCAGCTCGTACGCGCCGGGCTCCACCCGCCACCGGCTGTGCGCCACGTCCCAGAACGCGAAGGCCGAGAGTGGGAGCTTGAAGCTCAGCTCCGTCGAGCCGCCGGGGTCGAGCGTTACGCGGCGGTGCGCGGCCAGCTCACGGCGCGGGCGGGGGACGGACGGGTTCACGGCGCGGACGTAGAGCTGCGCCACCTCGTCGGCGGTCATCTCGCCCGTGTTGGTCACGGTGAAGGAGACCGTCACCCCGTCGTCCTCCGGGCGGGCGGTGAGGTTCTCGTACGTGAACGTCGCGTACGACAGACCGTGCCCGAACGGGAACAGCGGGGTGCCGTCGAAGTACAGGTACGTCTGGCGGGCGCCGATCACGTCGTAGTCGAGCAGGTCGGGCAGGTCCTCGTCGGAGGCGTACCAGGTCTGCGGGAGGCGGCCGGCGGGGGAGACGTCACCGGCGAGGACACGGGCGAGCGCGGTGCCCGCGGCCTGGCCGCCGTGGGCGGTCCAGACGACCGCCGGGAGGCCGGAGGGGTCGACCGCGTACGGGTACGCCGAGACCAGGACCAGCGCCGTGTTCGGATTGGCGGCGCGGGCCGCGCGGAGCAGGCGTTCCTGGTGGGCGGGGAGGTGGAGGGTGGTACGGTCCTCCGTCTCGCGGCCGTTGATGTGCGGATCGTTGCCCGCGACGACCACCACCACGTCCGCCCGGGCGGCCACCCGGGTCACGGCGTCCTCGCCGCGCTCGGTGATGACCACCTCGAAGACGGTCGGGTTCTCGTCGGCAACCTTCACGCCGTCGGCGGCGACTGAGACGTACCGGCCTGTCCCCGTGTGCTTGAGGAGGTGACCGTTCTCATGGGGTTCCAGATGGAATGTCTCCTGGACGACCCAGCCGCCGGGCTGGTCGGCGGAGGCGCGTACATAGCCGTCGTCGGCCACGGAGAGGTAGCGGCCGTCCGGCGCGCGGAAGGTGAGGACGTCGTCGCCCCAGTCGATCAGGGCGAGCTCCGTGCCGGCCTGGTCGGCGGTCAGGGGCGGCAGGTCCGTGCGGCCCGCGAGGAGGGCCGGGTCGAGGGCGCCCTCCGCGCCGCGCACCTCGTCGGCGGCCTCGGCCGCTTCCGGTACGGAGACGTACGTTCCGGCCGACGTACGCAGCCGGACCCGGTCCACGCCCTCCGCGAAGTCCACGCGATCGGCGCCGAAGCGGTCGTACAGGCCCTCCAGCGGCGTCGAGCGGTGGATGAGGGTGCCGCTGTACCAGTCGAGCTTGCACTCGTCGGCGAGAAGGCCCACGACCGCGATGCGCACGTCGGGGGCGATCGGCAGCAGGTCGTCGTTCTTCAGCAGGACGACCGCCTGTTCCGCGGCCTCCTGGGCGAGAGCGCGGTGGGCCGGGGTGTCGAAGTCCTCGGCGTCCGTGGGGTCGGCGTACGGGTCCGCCTGGGGGTCGAACTCGCCGAGGCGGAAGCGGACCGAGAGCTGGCGGCGGACCGCCTCGTCGATGTCGTCCGCGGTCAGCAGGCCCTGGACCAGGGCGCCCTGGATCCGTTCGACGATCTTCGAGCTGTCCGTGCCGTGGTCCGTGAAGCTGTCGACACCGGCCTTGATCGCGGCCGCCGTCGCCTCCTCGTGGGTGTCGAAGTAGTGCTCGGAGTCGACCAGATTGGAGGGCGCGCCCGCGTCCGAGCAGACCAGCAGGTCCTGCTCGGTCCAGGCGCGCAGGTGCTCACCCAGATACGGCGAGACGTGGTTGGGGCGGCCGTTGACCAGGTTGTACGCCGGCATCACACCGGCCACCGCGCCCGCCTCGACCGTCTCGCGGAAGGCGCGCAGATCGTACTCGTGCAGCACACGCGGGCGGACCGAACTCGACGATGTGTCCCGGTTCGTCTCGTTGTTGTGCGCCAGCCAGTGCTTGAGGACCGGGGCCGTGCGCCAGTACGTCGGGTGATCGCCGCGCAGACCGTGGGTGTACGCGGTCGCAATCGCGGAGGTCAGCTTGGGGTCCTCGGAATAGCCCTCCTCGTTGCGGCCCCACAGGGGGTGGCGCAGGAGGTTGACCGTGGGGGACCAGACGTTGAGACCGACACGTTCGTCGCGGGCGCGCATGGCCCGGGTCTCGCGCGAGACGGCCTCGGCCACCCGGCGTACGAGATCCTCGTTCCAGGTCGCGCCGATCCCCACGGCCTGCGGGAAGACGGTCGCCGGGCCCATCCAGGCCACGCCGTGCAGGGCCTCCTGGCCGGTGCGGAACGCGGCGACGCCGAGGCGTTCGACCGCGGGCGCGAACTGGTGCAGGAACGCGATCCGTTCGTCGAGGGTGAGCCGCTCCAGAAGATCGTCGATGCGCTTCGCGAGCGGCAGCCGGGGGTCGCGGAAGGGCAGGGCGGGCGGCGGATGTGCGGTCACGTGGGGATCCCTTTGTGGTGGAGCGGCGAGGCTCTTTCGAAGCGCTTCGATGCTCATTCGACCGAGGGGTGGGTGTCAAGAGACCAAGGCGCAACAGATCCGTTTCCTCACCGTCATATCAGGCCTCGGAAGAGTGCCTTCCGGTCCTCCACACCTAGGAGGAATGTTGGAATCGACTCTTGTGCACCCCCAGTCGTTCACTTAACCTCGCAGCAACATCGAAGCGCTTCGACTGCGGAGGGAACGCCTCGCGTGCTCACATCCCTCCGATGTTTCGTCGCTTCAGCACAGCCAGTCCCACTCAAGACACCTCAGCCGACGGCCCCTTTGCCGGGTGTCCTGGTGTGCACCATGAAGGGTTGACGCAATGACGCCGAACTCCGCCACCTCCGCTCCCAGCCGGAGAAACTTCCTCGCCTCCACGGCGGTCGCCGCCGCCGCGGTGGCCGGAGGTGTACCGCTGCTGTCCGCCTGTGGCGGTTCGCAGGAGGGCAGCAAGGACGGCACCACCTCAGGGAAGGACGCCGCGAAGATCCTTCCGGCGTTCGTGGCGTCGAACGTCGTCGCGCCCGACATTCCGGCGAAGAACGGGTCGGCGGCGGGGTTCACCACGGCGATCGCCCTGGCCGATCTGAAGACCTCGGTGCCTCAGAAGCTGGGCAGCGGCGGCAAGCTGAAGATCATGGCCCCGTTCTGGGGCACCCCGCCCAAGGGCGACAACCCGTACTACACGGCCATGAACGAGGCCATCGGGGTGGAGGTCACCTGGCAGAACCAGGACGGCAACACCTACGACGAGAAGCTCGGCGCCGTCCTGGCCTCCAGCGAGATCCCGGACGCCATGGTCGTACCGGGCTGGAACCTGAACGGCAGGATCCCCAGCGCCATCAACGCCAAGTTCGCCGACCTCGGCCCCTACCTCTCCGGGGACAAGGTCAAGGACTACCCGAACCTCGCGGCCGTCCCCACCGAGGCCTGGCAGCGCGCCATCTTCGGCGGTCAGCTGCGCGGGATCCCGATGCCCGACTCGTATGTCCCGGGCATCGCGCCCTTCTACCGGAAGGACATCTTCGCGGAGAAGGGCTGGGAACTCCCCGCCTCCCCCGACGAGTTCCTGGCCTGGGCGAAGGAGGCGACCAGCGCCAAGTCCAAGGTGTGGGCCTGCGACGACATGAAGTGGAGCGCCTTCAACATCTTCGGCGTCCTCAACGGCGGCGACAAGGCGCTCTGGTGGAACCTCGAGGGCGACAAGCTGATCAACCGTATCGAGACCGATGCATACCTCGAAGCCCTGGAGTGGACCCGGAAGCTGTACGAGGCCGGCGTGGTCCACCCCGACGCCAAGGCGAACCAGGGTGACGCGGCCAACCGGTTCACGGCGGGCCAGAGCATCGTCTTCAACGGCAACCTGAGCTACTGGTGGGGCCTGACGTCCGAACAGCGCACCCAGAAATCCGACTTCGAGATGGCCGCGTTCGACATCTTCGGCCACGACGGCGGCGACCCCACTCTGTGGGCGAGCCAGCCCGCGGGCATCTTCGCCTTCATCAGCAAGAAGGCGTCCGAGCAGCAGATCAAGGACTTCCTCGCCATCGCCAACTACTGCGCCGCACCGTACGGCACGAAGGAGCGCATGCTCACGCAGTACGGCGTGGAGGGCATCGACTTCGAGATGAAGGACGGCCTGCCCACCAAGACAGAGCAGGGCGTGAACGAGGTCAACGGCGTCTTCGACTACACCGGCGACCCGGCCGCGTTCATCGCGTACATCGACCTGCCCGAGATCACCAAGCTGATGGTCGAGTGGCAGCAGCGCATGGGAGCCTTCACCAAGAAGTCCTCCTTCTTCGGGCTGACCATCACCGAGCCGAACCGCTGGACCAACCTCGCCAACGACTTCGAGCAGCTTGAGGACGATGTCGTGCGCGGACGCAAGAAGATCAGCGACGTCCAGCAGGCGGTGTCGGACTGGAAGAGCCAGGGCGGCGACGACCTGCGTGACTGGTACAAGAAGCTGCTCGACGACACCGGCTCGGCGAGCTGACCCGGGACCGAGGCAAGGAGAAGGCCGTGTCCCACAGCACGGTGCCTCGGAGCAGGGCCGAGGCAGAAACACCCGAGAAGACTCCGGCGGCGTCCGGCGACGCCGCCGGACGCCGGGACAAGAAGGGCTCGGGTGAGCGTTCAGGGAAGCTGAGTTTCCGGCTCCGATTCAGGCGGGACCGGACGCTGCTCCTGATGACCCTGCCCGCGGTGCTGCTGATCCTGGTCTTCAACTACATACCGATCCTCGGCAATGTGGTCGCTTTCCAGGACTACGACCCGTACCTCAGCGAAAACGGCTTCATCGCCATGCTGGAGAGCCCCTGGATCGGGCTCCAGCAGTTCGAGCGGGTCCTGGCGGACTCGGCCTTCTGGCACGCGGTGCAGAACACCTTCGTGCTGTTCTTCCTCCAGCTCGTGCTCTACTTCCCGATCCCGATCCTGCTCGCGCTGCTCATCAACAGCGTGCTCAGGCCGCGGGTCCGGGCGATCGCCCAGGCGATCATGTACCTGCCGCACTTCTTCTCCTGGGTCCTCGTCGTCACCGTCTTCCAGCAGATCTTCGGCGGCGCGGGCATCATCGCGCAGACCCTTCGGCAGCACGGCTACGAGGGTTTCGACCTGATGACCAACCCGGAGATCTTCAAGTACCTGGTCACGATGGAGACGATCTGGAAGGACGCGGGCTGGGGCATCATCGTCTTCCTCGCCGCGCTCTCGTCCGTCTCCAACGACCTGTACGAGGCCGCCGCCATGGACGGCGCCGGACGCTGGCGGCGGATGTGGCACATCACGCTGCCCGCCCTGCGTCCGGTGATCGCCCTGCTGCTGGTGCTCCGGGTCGGCGACGCGCTCACCGTCGGCTTCGAGCAACTGCTGCTGCAACGTGATGCGGTCGGGCCAGGAGCCGCCGAGGTCCTCGACACCTATGTGTGGTGGAACGGCATCCGCAACCAGGACTTCAGCTACGCCGCTGCCGCCGGCCTCATCAAGGGCGTGGTCGGCCTGGGGCTGGTGCTCACCGCGAACAAGGTCGCCCATCTCATGGGTGAGCAGGGGGTGTACAGGAAATGACCGCCGTTCTCGACAAGCCGGCCGGCGAGCGGCCGTCCGTCAGGAAACCGAGCCCGTGGGCGGCCCCGCCCCGCCCGGTCTGGGAGGAGGAACCGGCCAAGGCCGGCCTCGCGGGCAAGGGAGTCGTCCTGGGCGTGGCCTGCTTCGCGATCCTCTTCCCGCTGTGGGTCGTGATCGTCACCAGCCTCTCCTCGAAGAAGACCATCGACGAGACGGGCGGCCTGGTGGTGATCCCGAAGGACATCACCTTCATCGCCTACCAGGAACTCCTCGGCGGAGGCCAGGTGCAGCGGGCCGCACTGGTCAGCATCGGCGTCACCCTGGTCGGCACGCTGTTCAGCATGGCGGTGTCGATCCTGTGCGCCTACGGTCTGTCGCGCTCGGGCTCGCTCGGCCACCGCTGGGTCCTGATGACGCTGCTGGCGACGATGTTCTTCGGCGCGGGCCTGATCCCGACCTACCTGCTGGTGCAGGCCCTCGGCCTGACGGACACCTATCTGGCGCTGATCCTCCCCAGTGCCGTGAGCGTCTTCAACATCCTGGTCCTGCGCGCGTTCTTCATGGGCATCTCCCAGGAACTGGTCGACAGCGCCCGCATCGACGGCGCCGGCGACTGGCGCATCCTGTGGAAGATCGTGATGCCGCTGTCGCGGGCGGTCATCGCGGTGATCGCCCTCTTCTACGCGGTCGGCTACTGGAGCGCCTGGTTCAACGCGTCGATCTATCTGACGGATCAGGACATGATGCCGCTGCAGAACGTCATGATCCAGCTCGTGCAGAAACAGGAACGCCCGGTCGGGCTCGCCGCCCAGGTCAACACGGGCCAGCTGTCCTCGCTCGCCATCCAGATGGCGGTCATGGTGATGGCCCTGATCCCCGTCGCCGTCCTCTCGCCCTTCGTCCAGCGCCACTTCAAGAAGGGCATGCTCACCGGCGCGGTCAAGGGCTGACACCCCGCCGCGCCCCCCTCCCCCTGCCCCGTCGTGTCCGGCCGTGCCTGTCACCCGGCCGGGCACGACGGCCCCAACGGGACGCTTCGCCGGGTGCCCTCGGTCAGGGCTGCGCCCCGTGCTTTTCAAGGGGCGCGGGGCTGTGTCGACATGCGGCTCCGCCGCGTGGGCGCGACCAGCCACATACGACTCGCAGCCGCCCGTGTCCCGCACCGACCGAGCTGTCGCGCTCAAGCCGCACACACCACACCGCCCACCAGGGCAACCCCGGACCACCACTCCCGCGAACGAGGTATGTCATGCGCACGCCCCAGCCAAGCCGCCGCTCTGTTCTCGCCGGGACGGCGGCAGCCGCCGCCGCGCTCACCGCTCTCCCCGCCCTGGGGACCCCGGCCCACGCCGCAGAAGCCCAGACCGCCGAGCCCGCCGGAGGCTACCGCTGGCGCAACGCCGTCATCGGCGGCACCGGCTTCATCACCGGTGTGCTGTTCCACCCGGCCGTCCGCGGACTCGCCTACGCCCGCACGGACATCGGCGGCGCCTACCGCTGGGACGACACCGAGGCCCGCTGGACCCCGCTGACCGACCACCTCGGCTGGGACGACTGGAACCTCCTCGGCGTGGAGGCCATGGCCGTCGACCCCACGCATCCCGACCGGCTGTACCTCGCCCTCGGCACCTACGCCCAGTCGTGGGCGGGCAACGGCGCGGTCCTGCGCTCCGAGGACCGCGGCGCCACCTGGGCCCGCACCGACCTCAGCGTGAAGCTCGGCGCCAACGAGGACGGCCGGGGCACGGGCGAGCGCCTGCTCGTCGACCCGCGCAACAGCGACACCCTGTGGCTGGGCACCCGGCACGACGGGCTGCTCAAGTCGACGGACCGGGGCGCCACCTGGTCGGCCGTGACCGGCTTCCCGGCGACCGCGAGCGCGTCCGGGCAGGGCGTCACTTTCCTCGTCGCGGCCGGGCGCACCGTCTACGCCGGCTGGGGCGACGGCGACGGCACCTCGGGCACGGCGAACCTGTACCGCACGACCGACGGCGCCACCTGGGAGGCCGTCCGCCGGCAGCCGTCCGGCACCTCCGCCAAGGTCCCGGTCCGCGCCGCGTACGACGGATACGCCCGCGAGCTGTACGTGACGTACGCCAACACGGCCGGCCCCAACGGGCAGTCGGACGGCAGCGTGCACAAGCTGCGCACCACCACCGGCAGGTGGACGGACGTCACCCCGGTGACGCCGGGCGGGACCACCTCCGACGGCGGCACCGACAACTTCGGCTACGGCGGCGTCGCCGTCGGCGCCCACTGCCCGGGCGCCGTCGTCGTCTCCACCAACAACCGCTGGGCCGAGGTGGACACGGTGTTCCGCTCCACCGACGGAGGCCGCACCTGGACGTCCCTCAAGGACTCCGCTGTCTTCGACGTGTCCGAGACTCCTTTCCTCAAGTGGGGCGACGACGAGCCGAAGTTCGGCTGGTGGATCCAGGCGCTCGCCCTCGACCCGTTCGATGCCAAGCACATCGTGTACGGCACCGGTGCGACCCTCTACGGCACCCGGGACCTGAAGAACTGGGCCCCGCAGATCCGCGGCCTGGAGGAGACGTCCGTGCGCCAGCTGATCTCGCCTCCGGTCGGAGAGGCACATCTGATCAGCGGGAACGGGGACGTCGGCGTGATGTACCACGAGTCGCTCACGGCATCGCCCTCGCGCGGCATCGCGTCGAACCCCATCTTCGGGTCGGCGACGGGGCTCGCCCAGGCCGCGGCCAAGCCGGCGTACGTCGTCCGCAGCGGCTGGGGCGACAACGGCAACGGCGCCTACTCGAACGACGGCGGACAGACCTGGGCGCCCTTCGCGGCCCAGCCCGCCATCGCCAAGGACGCACCGGGGCCGATCGCCACCAACGTCGACGGCAGCGTGCTGCTCTGGGTCTTCGTGCACTGGGACGGCACGAAGTACCCCGCCTACCGCTCCGCGGACAACGGAGCCACCTGGTCCGAGGTCACCTCCTTCCCGAAGGGCGCCACGCCGGTCGCCGACCCGGCCGACCCGACGCTCTTCTACGCGTACGACACCGACACAGGAACGCTATTCGCCAGCACTGACAATGGCCGGACCTTCACCGCCCGTGCCACCGGACTGCCCTCGGGCGACAGCCAGTTCAAGCTGGTCGCCGCGCCGGGACGCACCGGTGACCTGTGGCTCTCCACCAAGTGGAACGGGCTCTACCGCTCCACCGACGGCGGCGCGAGCTTCGCGAAGGTCGAGAGCTGCTGGGCCTCGTACACCCTCGGCTTCGGCAAGGCCGCCGACGGCGCCGACTACCCGGCGATCTACCAGGTCGGCGCCACGGAGGCCATCACCGCCGTCTACCGCTCCGACGACGGGGCGAAGACCTGGACGCGCATCAACGACGACGCCCACCAGTGGGGCTGGATCGGCGAGGTCATCATCGGCGACCCGCGGGTCTACGGCCGCGTGTACCTCGCGACGAACGGGCGCGGCCTCCAGTACGGGGAGCCGGTCTGATGCCCCAGCGAAAGGGACTCGCCGGTGGCGGGCGCGCTGCCGGCGAGTCCGCCGCCGGCCCGCCCGCCGCCGACCGGCTCACCCTCGCCGATGCCACCCGCGGACGCGTCCTCTTCGGCGGCGACTACAACCCCGAGCAGTGGCCCGAGGAGACCTGGTACGAGGACGTACGCCTGATGAAGGAGGCCGGGGTCAACTCCGTCACCCTCGGCGTCTTCTCCTGGTCCATGCTCGAACCCCGGCCAGGAGCACGGGAGTTCGGCTGGCTCGACCGGCTGATGGACCTGATGCACAGCAACGGCATCGGTGTCGTCCTCGCCACCCCCACCTCCTCGCCCCCGCCGTGGATGGGCCGGCTGCACCCCGAGACGCTGCCGCGCGACGAGAACGGGGAGATCGAGTGGTGGGGCTCCCGCCAGCACTTCTCGCACTCCAGCGCGACCTACCGCCGCTACGCCGCCGCCATCACCGAGGACCTCGCCGCACGCTACGGCAGCCACCCGGCCCTCACGATGTGGCACATCAACAACGAGTACTGCACCTTCGACTACGGCGACGAGGCGGCCGGGGCCTTCCGCCGCTGGCTCCAGGACAAGTACGGCACGCTCGACGCCCTCAACACCGCCTGGGGAACGGCCTTCTGGAGCCAGGGCTACGACGGCTGGCACGAGATCCTGCCGCCGCGCCGCGCCCACTACCTGAAGAACCCCACCCAGGTACTGGACTTCCGGCGCTTCACCTCCGACATGCTCCTGGAGTGCTACGTCGCCGAGCGTGACATCGTCCGTCGGCACACCCCGCACATCCCGGTCACCACCAACTTCATGCCGCTGTGGGTGGGACAGGACGCATGGCGGTGGGCGGCCGAGGAGGACGTCGTCTCGGTCGACATCTACCCGGACCCGCGCGACCCTCTGGGTGCCCAGAGCGGCGCGCTCGTACAGGACATGACGCGCTCCCAGGCACGCGGTCCCTGGATGCTGATGGAGCAGGCCGCCGGCCCGGTCAACTGGCGGGGCGTCAACCACCCCAAGCCGCGCGGCCTCAACCGCCTCTGGTCGCTCCAGGCCGTGGCGCGCGGCGCCGACGCGATCTGCTACTTCCAGTGGCGCCAGTCCCGGCAGGGCTCGGAGAAGTTCCACTCCGGGATGGTCAGCCACGCGGGGGAGCAGGGCCGCACCTTCCAGGAGGTCAAGCAGCTCGGCGCCGAACTCGCCACGGTCGGCGCGGAGGTGACGGGCGCTCACCTCGCCTCCGATGTCGCCGTACTGCACGACTGGCACTCCTGGTGGGCCGGAGCGCAGGACGCCCGTCCCTCCTCCGAAGTCGACTACCCGCAGGTCGTACGGGCCTGGCACCGCGCCCTCTGGGAGGCCCACCTCACCGCCGACTTCGCCCATCCCGAGCACGACCTGTCCGCGTACCAGCTCGTCGTCGTCCCGCAGCTGTACCTCCTCACGGACGCGGCGATCGACAACCTCCTCGCCTACGTCCGCGGCGGCGGCACCCTCGTCTGCGGCTTCCTGACCGGCGTCGCCGACGAGGACGACCGGGTACGGCCCGGCGGCATGGACGCCCGGCTCCGCGAACTCCTCGGCATCCGCACGCTGCACGAGTGGTGGCCGCTGGATGCCGGGGAGGACGTCGACTGCGACGGCTTCCGGGGCACGCTGTGGTCGGAGGAGGCCGAGGCCGAGACCGGCGCCGACGTGGTGGCCGCGTACCGGGGCGGGGAACTCGACGGACTGCCCGCCGTCCTGCGCAAGGACAGCGCCTGGTACGTCTCGACGCTCCCCGAGCCGGACGCGCTGCGCGACCTGCTGGCCCGCATCGCCGACGGCGCGGACGTCCGGCCGGTGCTCGACGGGCTGCCCGCGGGCGTCGAGGCCGTCCGCCGCGGCGACCTCCTCTTCGTCCTCAACCACGGGCGCGACGAGGTCACGGTCGACGTACCCGGCACCCACCGCGACCTCCTCACGGGCGCGACGGTCACCGGCGCGGTCACCCTGGGCCGCTACGGCGTCGCGGTGCTCCGGCCATGAACCCGATGCCGCTGCCGCTCGGCAACAGGGAGGGGGCGCCTCCTGCCCCTGGCGCAGGGGAGGGGCTGTCCCGTAATGCCGGGCCGTGCTCGCAGAGTGCCGCTCTCTCCGGGACGGGGCCCGCCCCTGCGGCACGGCACGGCCATGCCCACGTGCTGCCTGACGGCACGGGCGAGTCGCGCCACGGCGTGAGGGGGAACCTCTCCCGGGCCGCCGGGCAGAGCCACCCGCCTGACGCGGCGGAGCCGCAGCCCCACGGCACAGAAGAAACACCCCTGCCCCGGCGCGCCGTAGAGGCCCGCGCGGCGACGCTGCCCGCCGCCCCCCAGAACCTGCCCACCCCCGGCACCTGGGAGGCGGCCCCCGCCGCCCGCTGGGAGGACGCGTTCCTGAGTGGGAACGGCCGTCACGGCGTACTGGTGTTCGGTGATCCGAACGACGACCGGATCATCGTCACGCATCACACCCTGGTGCGCCCCAACGGCGGCGAGAGTGCCCGGCCGCCGCGTCTGGCGGCGGAACTCCCCTCTCTCCAGGACCGGTTGCTCGCCGGTGACCGGACCGCTGCCGAGAGCTTCACGGACGGCAGGGGCCTGCAGTGGGTGCAGCCCTTCCACCCGGCCTTTCAGATACGGCTGGGCCGCCGGGCCGACGCGGGCCGCCGGTACCGCCGGTCCGTCGACTTCACCACCGGTGTCGCGGAGGCGGAGTGCGCCGACTGGAGCAGCCGGGCCTTCGTCTCGCGGGCCGACGACGTGATCGTCCAGTACGTCACCACCCCCGACCTGGACATCGCTCTGGACCACCGGCTCCCGGGCGCCCCTGCCGGACTGGGCGTCGGCCACGGCGCCATCCTCACCCCCGAGGGTGCCCTGCTCACCCTGCGGGCCCGCTACCCCGACAGCGACCGCGCGTACACCGGGGTGACCCTCGTGGTGGTCACCGGCGGCAGCACGGCGCTCGCCCCGCCGGGCGTGCGCGTCGAGGGCGTGGAGTCCGTGCTGTTGCTGACACGGGTCGTCCGGCACACCGGTGAAGTGGACGCCGTCGCCGAGGCCCGCGTCCTGCGCGACCTGCTCCCGGCCGGCGGCGACCCGTACACCCACCTCCTCGACCGCCATCTCGCCCTCCACCGCTCCGCCTACCGGCGCGTCACCCTCGACCTGAACGCCGACCCGGACGAACGCGCCCTGCCCGGCTCGGAGTTGCTCAAGCGGCCCAAGAGCCCCGCCCTCCTGGAACGGCTCTTCGCGGCCGGCCGCTACCACCTGCTGTCCGCCAGCGGCATGCTCCCGCCCCGGCTCACGGGCCTGTGGACCGGCGACTGGGACACCGCGTGGTCCGGCGCGTTCACCACCAACGCCAACCTCAACCTCCAGACCGCGTCGGCGGCAGCGACCGCGCTCCCCGAAGTCACCGAGGCCCACGCCGCCCTGATCCACCGTCAACTGGCGGACTGGCGGAACAACGCCCGCACGATCTTCGGCACCCGGGGCATCGTCGCGCCCTCGCACACCGACGGCGAGAACGGACACACTTACCACTTCAGCCGCGAATACCCGCTGCACCTGTGGACCGCGGGCGCCGACTGGCTGCTCAAACCGCTCGTCGACCACGACGAGACACGCGGCGAACGCGACCCGCGCACGGCCGCCGCGTTCGCCGAAGTCGCCCTGTTCTACGAGGACTTCCTCACCCGGACCGGCGACGACGGCCACCTCGTCGTCGTCCCCTCCTACTCGCCCGAGAACCGGCCCGCGAACGCGAGCTGGGGCGCCATCAACGCGGCCATGGACCTCTCCGCGGCCCGGCACGCCCTCCTCACGGCCGCCGAGTACCACCCGGAGCACGCGAACCGCTGGCGCTCCCTCGCCGACCGGCTCCCCCCGCACCGGATCAACGCCGACGGCGCCCTCGCCGAGTGGGCCCGGCCGGACCTGGAGGACACGTACGACCACCGGCACCTCAGCCACCTCTACGCCGTCTGGCCGCTGGACGAGATCAACCCGTACGACACCCCGCGCCTCGCCGCCGCCGCGCACCGCGCGCTCGAACTCCGCGGTGCCGAGAACGACTCGGCGCACGGCCATCTGCACCACGCCCTGGTCGCGGCCCGGCTGCGGGACGGCGACCGGGTGGCGCACGCCCTCGGCCAGGTGCTGGACGGTGACTACTTCCACGCCTCGCTGATGAGCGCGCACTACCCGCGCCGTGACGTCTACAACGCGGACGCGGCCCACGCGCTGCCCGCCGTGGTCGTCGAGATGCTCGTCCAGTCGACCCCGGCCCGGCTCGTCCTGATGCCCGCGCTCCCGCCCGCGTACCCGAAGGGTCGACTCCACGGCGTACGCACCCGGTTCGGGGCCGAACTCGACCTCGACTGGAGCCCCGACGGCGTCACGGCCGTCGTCAGACCGACCCGCAGCCACCGCGTCGAACTGTGGACTTCCTCCGGCGCCCGACCGCTCGACCTCGTCGCCGGAGAAGACTGCGTCCTCACCCTGGGGCCGCAGTAGCCGCGAAACACAGGCAAGTTCCCCCCACCCACCCCCACCCATGGAAGGGACACCATGGCAACACGCACTCTGAGCAGGCTCAGCAAGGTCCTGCTGGCCCCGGCCCTCGCGCTCGGCGTCACCATCGGCCTCGCCGCCGCCCCCGCCCAGGCAGCCGTCTGGGACTCCTGCGACCAGTGGGGCAACACCAACCTCAACGGCTACACGCTCTACAACAACATCTGGGGCGGCGGCGCCGGCAGCCAGTGCATCTGGGCCAACTCCGGTACCAACTGGGGAGTCTGGGCCAACCACCCCAACACCGGCGGCATCAAGTCCTACCCCAACGCCAAGAAGGTGGTGAACAAGTCCGTCAACTCGTTGCGGTCGCTCAACAGCAGCTACAACGTCACGGTCCCGTCCTCGGGCGCGTACAACACGTCGTACGACGTCTGGGACACGGACTACGACTACGAGATCATGCTCTGGGTCAACTACAACGGGGATGTCGGCGCGCTCGGCAGCTACCAGGGCAACGTGACGCTCGGCGGCCACAACTGGAACGTCTTCAAGGGCCGGGTCACCCGGCAGGACGGCACGTACTGGGACGTCTTCTCGTTCCTGCGCACCTCGGACTCCACCTCCGGCACCGTGCAGATCCTGCCCGTCCTGAGGTGGATCAAGGACACCAAGGGCTGGATGGGCAACGAGACCATCGGTGACGTCCAGTTCGGCTTCGAGATCACCTCGTCGTCCGGCGGTCTGGACTTCCGGACCAACAGCATGAGCATCACCAGCAGTTGACCGTACGCCGGGGCCGGCGCCGCAGCACGAAGGCGGCGCCGGCCCCGGCCGTCAGGCCCGGTCCACCTCGGCCCGCAGCGCGTTGTAGTCCGCGAAGGCCGACTCGACGTCCGAGCGGGACAGGCCGTAGCGGGACAGGTCGTAGGTGTGGGGTCGCGTGCCCTTGGTGCGGGTGGTGGCCTCGGGGAGGCGGGTGGCGTCGGAGTCGGTCCAGCGGGCGCCGACGGCCGCGTAGAGCTTCGGGGCGCCCATGGCCGGGTCGGAACCGAGCCAGGAGTACGGGGCGTCCACGAGCGCCTCCCGGGGGATGGCGGCGCGGGCGGCGAGGGCGCGGGTCATGGAGCGGCTCAGCAGTTCGAGCCAGGTGGCGCCGATGCCGTGCAGGTCGACGTGGCGGGTGCTGATGGTCATGCCGTGCTCGACCAGGCTGCAGAAGGACCCCATGACGGTGACCGGGTCGCGGTGGGTCCACACGATCGTGGCGTCGGGGAACACGGTGCGCAGCGCGTCGAGGTTCTCGATGTGCATGGGGGACTTCAGTACCCAGCGGCGGCGCGGGCGGCCGTACTGGAGAACCTGGTAGACCTGCTTGAGGTGGCGGTAGTCGGGGACGAAGTCCCGCTCGTAGTGCCACGCCTGGTAGTCGGGTATGCGGGCCGAGGACAGCGGCATCATGGCGTGCGGCAGGGCGAAGGTGCACTCCTCGGGGCCCTCGGCGACCATGCGGTGGATGTCCTGGAAACGCGGGGCGAGCAGATTGGTTCCCTGGACCATGCGGCGCGCGGGTGCGATCGCCTTCCGGCGCGACCGCTGTCCGGGCGGTACGGCGAGGTCGGGGGCGAGCAGCTCCCACAGCAGGGGGCAGCGGTGCTCGTCCGAGAGGGACAGCACGGCGTGCGTCAGCGTGGTCGCGGTACGCGGCAGGCCGACCACGAACACCGGGTTCTCGATGGGCTCCCGCTCGATCGCGGGGTGCTCGGCGATCAGTCGCCGGACGCGGGCCCGGTTGGTGAGGTGTCTGCGGACGTGGGCCTGCGCGGACAGCCAGCCGACCGGAGTGAGGTTCTCGGCCCCGGCCCACCAGCGCAGCAGGGACCGGAAGTCGTCGACGAACTGCTGGTCCCCCTCCGCCTGCCCGGCCTCGGCGAGGAGCCGGTCGAAGACCCGGTCGGGGGATCGGCGGGAGCTTGCCGTCGGCCGGAGCAGCACATTGGCCAGGGTGAGCGCGAGCGGAGCGGAGGACACGGAAGGGGGTCCTTTCGAGGGCCGGGAGGAGTGGAGGCGTGGAGGCGTGCAAGAGATCTACCCCATCGAACCGGCTTGTTGCTCCTATAAGTTGACAGGGTGCTACCCCGGCAGCCTTCGCCTCCGCGCCCGGCAGCTGCGCACGTGTGGGGGCCGGCGCCGCTCCCGCGCGGCGCCTGGTCAGAGCACGGGGGTTCACAGCGGCTACCCGGCGGTCACCCGTGCGCCATTCGCTCCGATACCGATGTGGCCACCGGTTGTCACTCAGCGATCGGCAGCGACGCCCCGTCCCGCAGGAACAGCGGGATCCGGTCCAGCGGAGCGTCGACCGTCACCGACGTACCGCCCTCGTACGACTGTCCGGTCCACGCGTCGGTCCAGCGCGCCCCCGCCGGAAGGTACGCCGTCCAGGTCGTCGCCCCCGCCTCCAGCACCGGCGCGACGAGCAGGTCCGGGCCGAACAGGTACTGGTCGTCGACGCCCCAGCTCGCCTCGTCCTCGGGGAACTCCAGGAACAGCGGCCGCATTACCGGCAGCCCCTCCTCGTGGGCCTCCCGCATGACCCGCAGCACATACGGCTTCAGCCGCTCGCGCAGTCGCAGGTACTCCTCCAGGATCGCGCCGGCCTCCTCGCCGTACGACCACACCTCGTTCGGACCGCCGGTCATCTCCGGGCCCAGCGGCATGCCCGGGTCGCGGAAGCCGTGCAGGCGCATCAGCGGGGAGAGGGCGCCGAACTGGAACCAGCGGACCATGACCTCGCGGTACGCCGGGTCGTCCGGGTCGCCGCCGTGGAAGCCGCCGATGTCGGTGTTCCACCAGGGGATGCCCGACAGCGCGGTGTTCAGGCCCGCCGCGATCTGGCGGCGCAGGGTCGGGAAGTCGGTGCCGATGTCGCCGGACCACAGGGCGGCGCCGTAGCGCTGACTGCCCGCCCACGCCGAGCGGTTGAGGGTGACGACCTCGGTCTCACCGGCGGCGAGCATGCCCTCGTAGAAGGCGCGGGCGTTCTCACGCGGGTACATGTTGCCGACCTCCAGGCCGGGGCCCGCCCAGTAGCGAAGGTTCTCCTGGAAGCCCGGCTTGAGCTCCGGTTCGCAGGCGTCCAGCCAGAAGGCCTTGATGCCGTACGGGTCGAGGTAGTTGTCCTTCACCCGGGACCACAGGAACTCCCGCGCCTCGGGATTGGTGGCGTCGTAGAAGGCGACCTGGACCGTGGAGGCGACCTCCTTGTCGGGCCAGTCGGCGTGCGCCATCGGGCCGTACTGCGTGCCGATGAACCAGCCGCGCTGCTCCATGAGCTGGTGGTTCTCGGAGAGCGGTGACACCGAAGGCCACACGGAGACCACGAGCTTGATGCCCAGCTCCGCCAGCTCCCGCTGCATCCCGGCCGGGTCGGGCCACTCCGCCGGGTCGAACTTCCAGTCGCCGAGGTGCGTCCAGTGGAAGAAGTCGCAGACGATGACGTCGATGGGCAGCCCGCGCCGCTTGTACTCCCGTGCCACGGCGAGGAGCTCGTCCTGCGTGCGGTAGCGCAGCTTGCACTGCCAGAACCCGGCCGCCCACTCCGGCATCATCGGCGTACGGCCGGTCACCGCGCTGTAGCGGCGCTGGGCGTCGGCCGGGTGGCCCGCGGTGATCCAGTAGTCGATCTGCCGGGCCGAGTCCGCCACCCAGCGCGTACCGTTGCCCGCCAGCTCCACACGTCCGATGGCCGGGCTGTTCCACAGCAGGGTGTAGCCGCGGCTGGAGGTGAGCACCGGGATGCTGACCTCGGCGTTGCGCTGGATCAGGTCGAGGACGATGCCCTTCTGGTCGAACCGCCCGTGCTGATGCTGCCCGAGGCCGTACAGCTTCTCGTCCTCGTACGCGGCGAAGCGCTGCTCCAGCCGGTGGTAGCCGTTGCCGACGGCGGTGTAGAGGCGCGAGCCCGGCCACCAGAAGTGGGCGCGTTCCTCGGCGAGGAGTTCCGTGCCGTCGTCCGTGCGCGTGAAGCGGATCAGGCCCTCGGCGTCGACCTCCACGGTCAGCGCGCCGACGGTCAGCTGACCGTGCCCGTCCTCGATCTTGACGGTGGAGGCCGACGGCGGGGCCTCGTCGAGCAGGGCGCCCGGCAGCCCCTCGACGACCGGGCCGCCGAGCCGGGCGCGGACCCGGACCGCGTCCGGCCCCCAGGGCTCGATCCGCAGGGTCTCCTGGCGTCCGCTCCACTCCAGGGCACCGTCCCGCTCGCGGAACGTGCCGATGGTGGGGGAGGACTGGGCGAGGCTGACGGCGCCCTGTGCGGGCTGGTTCTCGGCAGGCTGGTTCACGGTGAGGGCTCCTGGAGGCGAGGAGGTGGTGGCGGACCCGGCGCGGCTCCGGTGGCCGGGTTACGGGAAAGGGGTGCCCAACGCCCTTGGTGGCGCAGGGGTGTCGCTGCTTCCGAGAGGCTCAGGCGGCGGTGTGCGGAATCGGGCCCGTGCTCGCCCGCACCGTCAACTCGGGTGCGAGCAGCACGACTTCGTCGGCGCCCCGCCCCTCCAGCTTGGCGATCAGGAGGTCCACCGCGCGCCGCCCCATCTCCTGGGCGGGGATGGCGACGGAGGTGAGGCGCACGGAGGCCTGGACGGCGACCTGGTCGGGGCAGATGGCGATGACCGAGACGTCCTCGGGGACGGCGCGGCCCTGCCGGCGCAGCAGCGCGAGGAGCGGCTCGACGGCGGACTCGTTCTGCACGACGAACCCCGTGGTGCTCGGCCGCTCGTCGAAGACCCGGGCCAGGGTCAGGGACATCGCGTCGTAGCCGCCCTCGCAGGGCCGGTGCAGCACCCGCAGCCCCAACTCCCGCGAACGGGAACGGAGTCCGTCGAGGGTGCGCTCGGCGAAGCCGGTGTGCCGCTCGTAGACCGCGGGTGCCTCACCGATGACAGCGATGTCGTGGTGCCCCAGCTTGGCCAGGTGCTCGGCGCACAGGGCGCCCGTCGCGCCGAAGTCGAGGTCCACGCAGGTGAGCCCGGAGGTGTCGGCGGGCAGGCCGATCAGCACGGACGGCTGGTCGGTGCCGCGCAGCAACGGCAGCCGCTCGTCGTCGAGTTCGACGTCCATCAGGATCATCGCGTCGGCGAGCCCGCTGCCGGTGACGCGGCGCACGGCGTCGGGTCCCTCCTCGCCGGTGAGGAGCAGCACGTCGTAGCCGTGCGTGCGGGCCGTGGTGGCCACCGCGATGGCGATCTCCATCATCACGGGGACGTACATGTCGGTACGGAGCGGGACCATCAGCGCGATGATGTTGGACCTGCTGCTCGCCAGGGCCCGGGCCCCCGCGTTCGGGTGGTAGCCGAGCTCCTGGATGCTCCGCTCGACCCGCTGCCGGGTGCCCGCGGAGATGGACCGCTTACCGCTGAGGACATAGCTCACCGTGCTCGCCGAGACTCCGGCGTGCTGGGCGACCTCGGCGAGGGTGACCATCCAGCTCTCCAAGCATGTGTGAAGCGCTTCGACAGCGCGGTCTGGGGACAGAGGCGAGTGTGGGTGGCTTGACAGTAGCTCGACGGTGGGTGGGTGTCCATAGGTTGTCGAAGCGCTTCGATAATCTGTCGGGCGCCCAAGGAAGCGGTGGGGGTGGGTCGCGTGGCGGGTGCGGGGCGGTGGGGGCCTGTCGCGCCCGCGCGGCGGAGCCGCATGGTGTCACAGCGTCACTCCCCTTTCGGGGCGCGACCCCAGCTTAGAGCCTGTGTCATATCCCCGGTCGGATCAGCGCACGTCGTCATGGGGGTCCCCCCGCTCGAGCGCAGCCGAGCGTGGGGGTGCGTGCGATCGCAAGGCGCCGGAAGGTCCTCGATGGGGGTGCCCCCGCGCGAGCCGAGCGAAGCCGGTTCGAGCGTGGGGGAGGAGCCACGTGGGCGTTTCGGCAACGCGGCTGGGGGTCCCCCCACGCCCTTAAGGCAGTGGGGGAGTGCGTGCCAGGCGGCGGGCGCCCGGCCGGGGACATGACACAGGCTCTCAAAACCGGACGGCAACTTTCGAAGGCGGCGGCAACCAGCACGCGTATGTATCGCCCCCGGAAGGAAGTACCGATGTCGTATCGCCGTCCCCGCCTGACCCGCAAGGCGAAGATCGTCACCGCGGCCGCCACCGCCCTCGCCGCCGGTGCGTCCGTCACGGTCGCGATGGCCGGCGAAGAGGCCAGGAGGTGCACGACCTTCGACACGATCACGCTCGGCAAGTACTACGTCAACAACAACCTCTGGGGGCCAGGGCAAGGGCATCGGCAGCCAGTGCGTCTGGGACAACTCCCACCCCGGCTCCACGATTTCCTGGGGCACGGACTACACCTGGGCGAGCAGCGCGGGCGGCAAGGACCACGACGTGAAGTCCTTCGCCGGCAGCGTGCTCGGCTGGCACCGGGGCTGGAAGGTGGACAAGGCCGCCACCCGGCTCCCCATCCGTGTGGGCGACCGCAAGCCCGTGAGAACCACCTGGCAGTTCTCGGTCGGGGCCAACCCCGGCGTCATGAACGTCGCGTACGACCTCTGGCTGCACGACAAGAACACCGCCGACTGGCAGGACCAGCCCACCGACGAGATCATGATCTGGCTCAACAGCCAGGGCGGCGCCGGCCCTCTCGGCACCAAGTACGGCAGCGCCAGCCTCGGCGGTTCGATGTGGGACATCTGCAGGGGCGACATCGGCTGGAAGGTGCACTCCTTCGTCCGCCGCTCCAACACCACCAATGCCGCCCTCAACCTCGACGACTTCACCCAGGCCCCGGTCCGCCGCAAGCTGCTCGGCAACGACAAGTACGTCTCCGGCATCGAGGCGGGCACTGAGGTCTTCAAGGGCTCGGGGCAACTGGACACCCGGACGTACTCCGTCAACATCGGCTGAACGGCCGTACGCAGGGTGGTGGCCCCGCCCCGGATCGGGTACATACGATCGGGTAGCACCGGTCAGTAACGTACGCCCGCAAGGTCGGCCTTCGGCCCCTTGATCGCGTACGCCACCATGATCCCGATTCGCGGCGAGGTGCCCCTCATGTCCGCAAGCCCAACCCAACCCACTGTCACCGAGCGTGAGGCCCGCAAGGTCGCCGAGGCCGCGCGGGAGCAGGTCTGGCGCAAGCCCAGCTTCGCCAAGGAGCTCTTCCTCGGCCGCTTCCGGCTCGACCTCATCCATCCGCACCCGCTCCCGGCCGACGAGCACGCACAGCGCGGCGAGGAGTTCCTCGCCAAGCTGCGCGACTTCTGCGAGACGAAGATCGACCCGGCCCGGATCGAGCGGGACGCGCAGATCCCCGACGAGGTGATCGACGGACTCAAGGAGCTCGGCGCCCTCGGCATGAAGATCGACACCAAGTACGGCGGCCTCGGCCTCACCCAGGTGTACTACAACAAGGCCCTGGCCCTGGTCGGCTCCGCGAGCCCGGCGATCGGCGCCCTGCTCTCCGCCCATCAGTCGATCGGCGTACCGCAGCCGCTGAAGCTCTTCGGCACCCAGGAGCAGAAGGACACCTTCCTGCCGCGCTGCGCCCGCACCGACATCTCGGCGTTCCTGCTGACCGAGCCGGACGTGGGCTCCGACCCGGCCCGGCTCGCCACGACCGCCGTGCCGGACGGGGACGACTACGTACTCGACGGAGTGAAACTCTGGACGACGAACGGCGTCGTGGCCGACCTGCTCGTGGTGATGGCCCGGGTGCCGGGGTCCGAGGGCCACAAGGGCGGGATCACGGCGTTCGTCGTCGAGGCCGGCTCCGAGGGCGTCACCGTCGAGAACCGCAACGCCTTCATGGGCCTGCGCGGCCTGGAGAACGGCGTGACCCGCTTCCACCGGGTCCGCGTCCCGGCCGCCAACCGGATCGGCCCGGAGGGCGCGGGCCTGAAGATCGCCCTGACCACGCTGAACACCGGCCGTCTGTCGCTCCCCGCCATGTGCGTCGGCGCGGGCAAGTGGTGTCTGAAGATCGCCCGTGAGTGGTCGGCGGCGCGCGAGCAGTGGGGCAAGCCGGTCGCGTTCCACGAGGCCGTCGGCTCGAAGATCTCCTTCATCGCGGCGACGACCTTCGCGCTGGAGGCCGTCCTCGACCTGTCGTCGCAGATGGCCGACGAGGACCGCAACGACATCCGCATCGAGGCCGCCCTCGCCAAGCTCTACGGCTCCGAGATGGCCTGGCTGATGGCCGATGAGCTGGTCCAGATCCGCGGCGGCCGCGGCTTCGAGACCGCCGAGTCGCTCAGGGCCCGCGGCGAACGCGGGGTCCCCGCCGAGCAGGTGCTGCGCGACCTGCGCATCAACCGCATCTTCGAGGGCTCCACGGAGATCATGCACCTGCTGATCGCCCGCGAGGCCGTCGACGCCCACCTGTCCGTGGCCGGCGACCTCATCGACCCGGGGAAGTCACTCCAGGCCAAGGCGAAGGCGGGCGCGAACGCCGGGGTGTTCTACGCCAAGTGGCTACCCAAGCTGGTCACCGGCGCGGGCCAGCTCCCGGGCGCGTACGGCGACTTCAACCCGCCGGGCCACGTCGACCTCTCCGGCCACCTCCGCTTCGTCGAGCGCTCCGCCCGCAAGCTCGCCCGCTCCACCTTCTACGCCATGTCCCGCTGGCAGGGCCGTATGGAGACCAAGCAGGGCTTCCTCAGCCGGATCGTCGACATCGGCGCCGAGCTCTTCGCGATGAGCGCGGCCTGCGTACGCGCCGAACTCCTGCGCACCACCGAGGAGTACGGCCGCGAGGCCTACCAGCTGGCCGACGTCTTCTGCCGCCAGTCCCGCATCCGCGTCGACGAGCTCTTCGACCGGCTGTGGACCAACACCGACGACGTCGACCGCAAGGTGGTCAAGGGCGTGCTCTCCGGCACGTACACCTGGCTGGAGCGGGGCATCGTCGACCCCTCCGGCGACGGACCGTGGATCGCGGACGCCACGCCGGGCCCCAGCGAACGGGAGAACGTCCACCGCCCCATTCGCTGACATTCGCCACGGGAATCGACTGCCGCCCCGTTCGCCATTCCGTCGCTTGCCGCTCGCACGGCATGCGTCAACAATGAAATGAAATGCACGGAATGGCGAACGGCGCGGCCTCGGAATTCTTCATGGTTCTGTGGCGATTCTTCATGGTTCTGTAGTACTTGGGGGACCGGAAAATGCCCGCTCTCGGTCTGAGTTCCATCACCGGCAGGATCATGCGTGCCGGCGAGGGCAGGACGCTGCGCCGACTGCAGCACATCGCCCACCAGGTGAACTCCGTCGAGGACACCTTCAAGGAACTGTCCGACGGCGAACTCCGGGCCCTCACCGACGAGTACAAGCAGCGGTACGCCGACGGCGAGACCCTCGACGACCTGCTGCCCGAGACCTTCGCCACCATGCGCGAGGCCGCCCGCCGCACCCTCGGCATGCGCCACTTCGACGTCCAGGTCATGGGCGGCGCCGCCCTCCACCTCGGCAACATCGCCGAGATGCAGACCGGCGAGGGCAAAACCCTGGTCGCCACCCTGCCCGTCTATCTGAACGCCCTGACCGGCAAGGGAGTCCACCTCGTCACGGTCAACGACTACCTCGCCCAGCGCGACGCCGAGTGGATGGGCAGGGCGTACGAGTTCCTGGGCCTGACCGTCGGCGTCGTCCGGACCGGGTCGAGCCCCGAGCAACGGCGCGCGGCGTACGGCTGCGACATCACCTATGGCACCAACACCGAGTTCGGCTTCGACTATCTGCGCGACAACATGGCCTGGTCCAAGGGCGAACTCGTCCAGCGCGGCCACCATTTCGCCATCGTCGACGAGGCCGACTCGATCCTCATCGACGAGGCCCGCACCCCGCTGATCATCTCCGGCCCCGCCGACCAGGCCACCCACTGGTACGAGGCCTTCGCCGGGCTCGTCCGGCCGATGAAGGGCATCGCCATCCAGGAGGAGCGGTACACCCGGCCGCTGGACAAGGAGGAGCTGAAGGAGCTGCGGGACCAGTACCACTACGAGTACGACCCCAGGAAGCGCACCGTGGCCGTCCTGGACCGCGGGGTGGAGTTCGTCCAGGACCAGCTCGGCATCGACAGCCTCTACGAGTCCGACCACACCCCGCTGATCGGCCACCTCAACAACGCGCTCAAGGCCAAGGAACTGTTCAAGAAGGACCACGAGTACGTCGTCGTCGACGGCGAGGTCGTCATCGTCGACGAGCACACCGGCCGCGTCCTTCCCGGCCGCCGCTACAACGAGGGACTGCACCAGGCGATCGAGGCGAAGGAGGGCGTACGGGTCAAGGAGGAGAACCAGACCCTCGCGACCATCACCCTGCAGAACTTCTTCCGCCTCTACGACAAACTCTCCGGGATGACCGGCACGGCGATGACCGAGGCGGTCGAGTTCCACCAGATCTACGAGCTCGGAGTCGTCCCCATCCCCACCAACAAGCCGATGATCCGCGACGACCAGGCCGACCTGATCTACCGCAGCCAGGCGGCCAAGTACGCGGCGGTCGTCGACGACATCGAACAGCGGCATGCCAGGGGCCAGCCGGTGCTTGTGGGCACCACCACGGTCGAGGTGTCCGAGACGCTCTCCGCGCTGCTGCGCAAGAAGCGCATCAGGCACGAGGTGCTCAACGCCAAGAACCACCAGCGCGAGGCCCTGATCGTGGCGCAGGCGGGCCGCAAGGGCGCGGTCACCGTGGCCACCAACATGGCGGGCCGCGGTACCGACATCATGCTCGGCGGCAACCCCGAGGCACTCGCCCTCGCTGCCCTCCCCGAGGACGCGACGGACGAGGAGCGCCAGAAGACCGTCGACCGGGTCACCGCCGAGGTCGCCGCCCAGCGCGAGGCGGTGACCGGACTCGGCGGGCTCTACGTCCTGGGCACCGAACGGCACGACTCCCGCCGCATCGACAACCAGCTCCGCGGCCGCTCCGGCCGCCAGGGCGACCCCGGCGAGTCCCGCTTCTACCTCTCCCTCCAGGACGACCTGATGCGGCTGTTCCAGGCCCAACTGGTCGAGCGGGTGATGGCGGCGACCCACCTCCCCGACGACGTCCCCATCGAGAACAAGGTCGTCACCCGCGCCGTCGCCTCCGCCCAGGCTCAGCTCGAACGGCAGCACTTCGAGTCCCGCAAGGACGTCCTGAAGTTCGACGAGGTCCTCAACCGCCAGCGCAAGCTGATCTACGCCGAGCGCCGCCGCGTCCTGGAGGGCGAGGACCTGCGCGAACAGATCACCCACTTCATGGACGAGACCATCCGCGCGTACGTCGAGGCGGAGACGAGCGAGGGCTTCGCCGAGGAGTGGGACCTCGACCGGCTGTGGGCCGCGCTGAAACAGCTCTACCCGGTCCGGCCGACCATCGACGACCTGGACGACGAGTTCGGCCACCGCTCCGATCTCACCGCCGAGGACCTGGTCCACCTCCTCACGGAGGACATCCACGAGCGCTACGAGGAACGCGAGGCGGAACTCGGCGAGGAGGCGCTGCGACAGCTGGAGCGCCGGGTGGTGCTGGCCGTCCTCGACCGCAAGTGGCGCGAGCACCTCTACGAGATGGACTACCTCCGCGACGGCATCGGCCTGCGCTGGACCCTCGGCCGCGAGCCGATCATCGAGTACGAGCGCGAGGGCTTCGACATGTTCACTGCCATGACCGACGCCATCAAGGAGGAGTCGGTCGGCTTCGTGTTCAACCTCGACACCACGTCCGACGGACTGGGGCCCGGGCGCACACAGGACGACCTCCACTACACAGCCCCGACCGTGGACACGGCGGAGGGCGTGGTGGAGGGCGTGGTGGAGGGCGACTTCACCCCGGCGGACAAGCCCCCGGGAGCCCCGGGAGCCCCGGCGCACCGCACCGCCGGCAAGCGCCCGACAGGCGGCGGCACCCGCCCGGCCAGGTCCAGGACCCGGCAGTCGTCCAAGGCGAAGCGCCGCCGCAAGAGGTAGCCGCCGGGCTCAGCAGTACTTGTCGCTGGGGTCGCGCGTCGTCCACGAGCAGGAGTCGGCCTTGGTCCCGCTCGATCTGATCAGCGTGGCCGTGTCACTGGTGTTGTTCCAGACGTACGCGCGCCGGTTCTGGTACTTGTTCGTCGCGGTGTCGGACCCCCGGCCGGTCCGCACCTTCATGGTCTTGCCCGCGCCGATCTTCACGTTCTTGAACGTGTACCTGTGGTTCGACGCGTCCTTCAGCACCCAGTTCCGCAGCGAGACCGCCCTCGACTTCGTGTTCTTGATCTGCACCCACTCGCCGTTGAGGCTCGCGTTGGAACGGTTGTCGGCGCCCGGGCTGTCGAAGTACACGCGGTAGATGATCACACCGCCGGCGGCCTCGGCCGGAGAGCTGAGCAGCGTGCCGGTCAGCGCGACGGCTCCGGCGAGCGCGGGCAGGGCAGCGCGTATGCGCATCCGCATGGAGATCCCCCCTGAATTGTTGTTCCTGTCATCAGCTGATCTGATTGATCTGACAATCAGGGGAGAAGTCATACCACTTCGCCTTCACGGATGCTTCACAAACGGAGAAACACCCTCGTCAGCGGCGTATGCCTCGAAGGGGGCAACCTGGGGATGCGTGGTCCGGCGGGGTGTGGGTTGCGGCAACAATGGGGGGATGAGTGACAGTCCAGCTCC
>NZ_JBSFUU010000091.1:0-38530 GCF_053591955.1 Streptomyces sp. NPDC002845
CCCGCACCTCGTCGACGGCTGCCTCACCGAGACCGGCCTGACCATTGGTCCGACCCAAACGTGACCTTGCTACCTCACGCATTAAAGATCAGTAGTGGCCGTACGCGACCGTGTAGCCGATGTACAGCGCCGCCAGACCGTGCTCCCAGCTCGGCTCGGCACCGTTCTTCAGGTCGATCGCCGTCGCGACGAACAGGACCAGCTCCAGCACCGGTTCGCACAGCAGCAGGGCCACGCCACGCTCGTCCGACGCCACTTCAGCAGGTAACGGACGGTCAGGCCCAGCGCCAGCAGCACCCAGAAGCCCACCTCGCAGGCGATGATCAACGCGACGACCACGGCTCACTCCCTTCGGTCACCCTCCCAGGCTCCCGTCGGGATCCGCCGGATTCGTCGTCGGCGGTGACGAAACACGACTGCATCCTTCGATGTACCCGCGGACCGTCCCCAGGGGTCAGGCGCGCCGCCCGTCCCCCGTGTTGGATGGAGTCATGGCCGTACGACTCCCCCGCCCGCACCGCTTCGACGTGGCCGTCGCGGTGACCGGGCTGCTCGGCGGGCTCGCGCTGTGGGGTGTCGGCCTGAGCCCCCGGCCCGCCGACAGCTCGATCGTGCTCTGGCCGGGGCTCGGGCCGATGCTGGTGCCGCTCGCCGTGACGGCCTGCTGTGAGCTGCTGCGCCGGATCGCCCCGCGCACGGTGATGCTGACCGGCACGGCCGCGCTGGTTCTGGACACCGTCACGCAGGGCAGCCTCGTCACGATCCTGATGTTCACCGACCTGATGTACGCCGCCGTCCTGTACGGCCCGCCCGCCTCGGCCCGCCGCATCCCCCGGATCACGGGGCTGCTCTCGGTCGCCGGGTCGGTGGTGCCGTACGCGGTGTGGCGCGTGCCGGACGCGCTGCTGATCGGGGCCGCCGTCGGCATTGTGGCGTTCGCGCCCGCGTGCACCGGCCTGATCGTCCGCAACCATCGCGACGCCGCCGAGGCGGCCCGGCTGCGCGCCGAGCAGACCGCGCTGCTCGCCGAGATGGACCGCACCCAGGCCGTCACCGCCGAACGCGCCCGCATGGCACGCGAGTTGCACGACATGGTCGCCAACCACCTCTCCGCGATCGCCATCCACTCCACGGCCGCCCTCTCCCTGGACGACCCGGACACCACCCTGCAGGCCCTCGGCACCATCCGGCAGAACAGCGTCCAGGGGCTCGCGGAGATGCGGCGGCTCATCGGGATTCTGCGGGACTCCAGCGGCGACACCGAGCCCTCGGCCGCGCCCACCCTCGACGGGCTCGACACGCTCGTCGAGGGCGCCCGCACCAACGGCCTCGACGTCAGCCTCGACGACGCCCGCACCGACGCACCCGCGCCGGTCGCGCTGGCCGCGTACCGGATCGTGCAGGAGTCGCTGACCAACGCCCTCAAGCACGCCGCCCCCGGCCGGGTCGCCGTCAGCCTCAGCCGGCAGGACACCTCCCTCGTCGTCGCCGTGACCAGCCCGTACGGCGACCACGACACCCCGCGCGCCCCCGGCTCCGGCGCCGGGCTGGTCGGCATGCGGGAGCGGGCCGGCCTGCTGCACGGCACGTTCGAGGCCGGCCCCGAGGACTCTCCCGACGGCAAGATCTGGGCCGTACGCGCCGTCCTCCCCCTCGTCGAAGGAGACACCGCATGATCCGCGTCCTGGTCGCCGAGGACCAGTCCGCCGTACGCGCCGGGCTCGTCCTCATCCTGCGCAGCGCGCCCGACATCGAGGTGGTCGGCGAGGCGGCCGACGGCGAGCGGGCGGTGGCGCTGGCTCGTGAACTCCGGCCGGATCTGGTGCTGATGGACGTGCAGATGCCGCGCCTGGACGGGGTGGCGGCGACCCGGCAGGTCGTGGCGGAGGGCCTGGCCGACGTGCTCGTGCTGACCACCTTCGACCTCGACGAGTACGTCTTCGGGGCGCTGCGGGCGGGCGCCTCCGGGTTTCTGCTGAAGAACACGGACGCCAAGGACCTCATCGAGGCCGTGCGGACGGTCGCGCGCGGCGAAGGGCTGATCGCCCCGGCCGTCACCCGGCGTCTGATCGCCGAGTTCGCCGCCAAGCCCGTACGGGAGCCGAACGCCGACCCGGCCGTCCTGGAGAGCCTCACTCGGCGCGAGCGGGAAGTGCTGTCGTGTCTCGGCGAAGGGCTGTCGAACGCCGCGATCGCCGTTCGCCTCGACATGGCCGAGGCCACCGTGAAGACACACGTCAGCCGGTTGCTGGGGAAGCTGGCGCTGCGCAGCCGGGTCCAAGCCGCCGTGCTCGCACAGGAGTTGGGGATCTAGCGAGCCACCAGGGGGACTGGTCCAGACCCATTGACCTATGGTCCAGACCTTTCTATTCTCGCGACACTGTGGGCGTGAAGGCTCAGTCATGCCCCCGACACCCCCCGCCGAAAGGGCACGACGGTGCCGAGAGCGCGAGCGCGCTTCAGGCCCGAAGGGCTGAGCACGGTCGTGGTCTCGACACCGGCTGCAGCGCCCCGGAGGCGAAAAATCAGAAGAGGAGGCGCACAATGCGCTTCAGACTCCGAGCAATGGCAGGGTTCGCCACCCTCCTGCTCCCCCTCGCCGGCCTGGTCGGCCTCGCGAGTCCCGCCCAAGCGGCAACGGAAGTCACCGCCACGTACGCCAAGACCCAGGACTGGGGCACCGGCTTCGAGGGCAAGTGGACGGTCAAGAACACCGGTACGACCACGATCGGTTCGTGGACGGTCGAGTGGGACTTCCCCTCCGGCACGTCCGTCACCTCGGCCTGGGACGCGGACGTCACGTCCTCCGGCACCCACTGGACCGCCAGGAACAAGACCTGGAACGGCACCCTCGCCCCCGGTGCCTCCGTCTCCTTCGGCTTCAACGGCTCCGGCCCCGGCGCCCCCGCCGACTGCAAGCTGAACGGCGGCAGTTGCGACGGCGGCGGCACGGTCCCCGGTGACAACGCACCGAGTGCCCCCGGCACCCCCACCGCCTCCGACATCACCAACACCTCGGTGAAACTGACCTGGAGCGCGGCCACCGACGACAACGGCATCAAGAACTACGACGTCCTGCGCGGCGGCACCAGGGTCGCGACCGTCACCGGCACGAGTTACACGGACACCGGCCTGACCGCCGGCACCGACTACTCGTACACGGTCCAGGCCCGCGACACCGCCGACCAGACCGGCCCGGTCAGCGGCACGGTCGCCGTACGCACGACGGGCGGAGTCATCGACCCACCGCCCACCGGTACGAAGATCAACCTCGGCTACTTCACCGAGTGGGGCGTCTACGGCCGCAACTACCACGTCAAGAACCTGGTGACGTCCGGCTCCGCATCGAAGATCACCCACATCAACTACGCGTTCGGCAACGTCAAGAACGGCCAGTGCGTGCTGGACGACGCCTACGCGGCCACCGACAAGGCGTACACCGCCGACCAGTCCGTCTCCGGCGTCGCCGACACCTGGGACCAGCCGCTGCGCGGCAACTTCAACCAGCTCCGCCAGCTCAAGGCCAAGTACCCGCACATCAAGGTGCTGTACTCCTTCGGCGGCTGGACCTACTCCGGCGGCTTCGGCCAGGCGGCGCAGAACCCGGCCGCCTTCGCCAAGTCCTGCAAGGCCGTGGTCGAGGACCCGCGCTGGGCCGACGTGTTCGACGGCATCGACATCGACTGGGAGTACCCGAACGCCTGCGGCCTGACCTGTGACACCAGCGGCGCCGCGGCCTTCAGGAACCTGATGCAGGCCCTGCGCGCCGAGTTCGGCGGCAACTATCTGGTCACCGCGGCCATCACCGCCGACGGTTCCTCCGGCGGCAAGATCGACGCGGCCGACTACGGCGGCGCCGCGAGTTACGTCGACTGGTACAACGTGATGACGTACGACTACTTCGGCGCCTGGGCCTCCACCGGCCCGACCGCCCCGCACTCACCGCTCACCTCGTACTCCGGCATCCCGACCTCGGGCTTCAACTCCGCCGACGCGATCGCCAAACTGAGGTCGAAGGGCGTCCCGTCCGCCAAGCTGCTGCTCGGCATCGGCTTCTACGGCCGCGGCTGGACCGGCGTCACCCAGTCCGCCCCCGGCGGCACGGCGACCGGCGCGGCCCCGGGCACGTACGAGGCGGGCATCGAGGACTACAAGGTGCTGAAGACGTCCTGCCCGGCCACCGGCACCGTCGCGGGTACGGCGTACGCGCACTGCGGCACCAACTGGTGGTCGTACGACACTCCGGCAACCATCGCCGGGAAGATGACCTGGGCCAGGAACCAGGGCCTGGGCGGCGCCTTCTTCTGGGAGTTCAGCGGAGACACGAGCAGTGGCGAGCTGGTGAACGCCATCAGCAACGGCCTGAAGTAACCGAAAGTAAGCGAAAGTAACCGATCTACGCGACGTTGACGCTCCCCCAGACTTCGTCCGGGGGGACCCCCACCCAACGAGTGAATGTGGCTACGCCACATTCACTCGTTGTCCGGGCGGAGCCGCTTCCAGCCACGCGAGGAAACCGGTCAGCGCGTCCTCGCTCATCGCCAGTTCGATACGCGTCCCGCGGTGCAGACACGCCAGGACCACGGCGTCGGAGAGCAGCGCCAGCTCCTCCTCGCCCGCGGGATCGCGGCGGCCGGCCACCTCGATCGCCGAGCGCTCCAGGACGCGGCGCGGGCGGTGGGCGTACGAGAAGACGCGGAACCACTCGATGCGGTCGCCGTTGTAGCGGGCGATGCCGTAGCTCCAGCCCTTGCCGTTCTCGTCGCCCTCGGGTTTCTCTGGGGAGTTCCAGCGCAGGCTGCAGTCGAAGGTGCCACCGGAACGCTGGATGAGGCGGCGCCGGAGGCCGAAAACGAACAGCCCCACCAATACGAGCGTCACGACCAACCCGCACACAGTCAGAGCGAGGACCATCGACACCGACCTCCTCGTCTCCTAGGTAACGGAACGGAAAAAACACCCGCATTCACCTCAGCCGCGACCGGGTCCGGATTGCTCCGGCCCAGCCGCGGCTGAGTCACGTCATCACATGCGCTCCCCCCAGTGCCTAAAGGGCCTGGGAGGTACCCCCAGGGGTCAGCGCACCGCCACCGCACGCAGTCGAACGTCCGCGCGACGCTGGGCGGAGGCGTCGGCCTCCGACTTCGCGCGCTCGAGCGCCCGCTCCGCACGCTGGACATCGATCTCGTCCGACAGCTCGGCGATCTCGGCCAGCAGCGACAGCTTGTTGTCCGCGAACGAGATGAAACCGCCGTGCACAGCGGCGACGACCGTTGCACCTTCACTCGTACGGATGGTCACCGGGCCCGACTCCAGCACACCGAGCAGCGGCTGGTGACCGGGCATGACGCCGATGTCGCCGGACGTGGTGCGCGCGACGACCAGGGTGGCCTCACCGGACCAGACCTGGCGGTCCGCGGCGACCAGCTCGACGTGCAGCTCAGCAGCCAAGGGTGGCTCCTCGGGTCACCACCCGGCGGTTGTGCCGGGTGTTGGTTTCAATTCTAGTGGGCGTGGAAGGAGGGCCGGGACGCGCCCCGGCCCTCCCTGTGAGCGCGGGGCTCAGGAGACGCCAAGTTCCTTCGCGTTCTTCTTCAGGTCCTCAAGACCACCGCACATGAAGAACGCCTGCTCCGGGAAGTGGTCGTACTCGCCGTCGCAGATCGCGTTGAAGGCCGCGATCGACTCGTCCAGCGGGACGTCCGAACCGTCCACGCCGGTGAACTGCTTGGCGGCGTGCGTGTTCTGGGACAGGAAGCGCTCCACGCGACGGGCACGGTGGACGACGAGCTTGTCCTCCTCGCCGAGCTCGTCGATACCGAGGATCGCGATGATGTCCTGGAGGTCCTTGTACTTCTGCAGGATCGTCTTGACGCGCATGGCGGCGTCGTAGTGCTCCTGCGCGATGTACCGCGGGTCCAGGATGCGGGACGTGGAGTCCAGCGGGTCCACGGCCGGGTAGATGCCCTTCTCGGAGATCGGACGGGAGAGCACCGTCGTCGCGTCGAGGTGGGCGAACGTGGTGGCCGGGGCCGGGTCGGTCAGGTCGTCCGCGGGGACGTAGATCGCCTGCATCGAGGTGATCGAGTGACCACGGGTCGAGGTGATGCGCTCCTGGAGGAGACCCATCTCGTCGGCCAGGTTCGGCTGGTAGCCCACCGCGGAGGGCATACGGCCGAGGAGGGTCGACACCTCGGAACCGGCCTGGGTGAAGCGGAAGATGTTGTCGATGAAGAACAGCACGTCCTGCTTCTGCACATCGCGGAAGTACTCCGCCATGGTCAGACCGGCCAGGGCCACGCGCAGACGGGTGCCCGGAGGCTCGTCCATCTGACCGAAGACAAGGGCGGTCTTGTCCAGAACGCCGGACTCTTCCATCTCCGCGATGAGGTCGTTGCCCTCACGGGTGCGCTCACCGACGCCCGCGAAGACGGAGACGCCCTCGTGGAGGTTGGCGACACGCATGATCATTTCCTGGATCAGCACGGTCTTGCCGACACCGGCACCACCGAACAGACCGATCTTGCCGCCCTTGACGTACGGGGTGAGCAGGTCGACGACCTTCAGGCCGGTCTCGAACATCTCGGTCTTGGACTCGAGCTGGTCGAACGCCGGGGCCTTGCGGTGGATGGACCAGCGCTCGCCGTCGTAGGACTCGTCGACGTTCAGCACCTCACCGAGGGTGTTGAACACCTTGCCCTTGGTGAAGTCGCCGACCGGAACGCTGATGCCCTTGCCCGTGTCGGTCACGGCGGCCTGGCGGACCAGACCGTCGGTGGGCTGCATCGAGATGGTGCGGACCAGGCCGTCACCCAGGTGCTGGGCGACCTCCAGGGTCAGCGTCTTCTTCTCGCCGGCGTTGGCCGGGTCGGCCACCTCGACGTGAAGGGCGTTGTAGATCTCCGGCATGGCGTCGACGGGGAATTCCACGTCGACGACCGGGCCGATGACCCGGGCGACGCGGCCCGTGGCAACGGCCGTCTCAACTGTCGTCGTCATTACCTGTCACTCCCCGCGGTCGCGTCGGCCAGGGCTGCGGAGCCACCGACGATCTCGCTGATTTCCTGGGTGATTTCGGCCTGGCGGGCCGCGTTGGCAAGTCGGGAGAGCGAGGTGATCAGGTCTCCCGCGTTGTCGGTCGCCGACTTCATCGCGCGGCGCGTGGCGGCGTGCTTGGAGGCGGCCGACTGCAGCAGTGCGTTGTAGATACGGCTCTCGACGTAGCGCGGCAGCAGGGCGTCGAGGACGTCCTCCGCCGACGGCTCGAAGTCGTACAGCGGAAGGATCTCGCCCTTGGGAGCCTCCGCCGCCACCTCCTCCAAGCTGAGCGGCAGCAGACGGGCGTCGACCGCCGTCTGCGTCATCATCGAGACGAACTCGGTGAAGACGATGTGGAGTTCGTCCACGCCGCCGTCCGCCGTGTCCTTCTCGATGGCCTCGATGAGCGGGCCCGCGACCTTCTTCGCGTCCGCGTACGAGGGCTCGTCGGTGAAGCCGGTCCACTGCTCCGCGATCTTGCGCTCACGGAAGTTGTAGTGGGCGACACCGCGGCGGCCGACGATGTACACATCGACCTCCTTGCCCTCGCGCTCCAGGCGCTCGGTCAGCTGCTCCGCCGCCTTGATGGCGTTGGAGTTGAAGGCACCGGCCAGACCGCGGTCGCTGGTCAGCAGCAGCACCGCGGACCGGGTGACCGTTTCGGCCTGCGTGGTCAGCGGGTGCTTGGTGTTCGAGCCAGTGCCCACCGCCGTGACCGCGCGGGTGAGCTCGGTCGCGTACGGCGTGGAGGCCGTCACCTTGCGCTGCGCCTTGACGACGCGCGAGGCGGCGATCATCTCCATCGCCTTGGTGATCTTCTTGGTCGCGGTGACGGATCGGATGCGACGCTTGTAGACCCGGAGCTGGGCTCCCATGAGTCAGGTCCCTTCCTTACGTCACTTGGCGGTGGCCGGGGTTTCCTCGCCGAGAAGCTTGCCGTCCGAGGTCTCGAACTGCTTCTTGAAGTCGGCGATGGCGTCGGCGATGGCCTGCAGGGTGTCGTCCGACATCTTGCCGCCCTCCTTGATGGAGGTCAGCAGGCCCTGCTCCTTGCGGTGCAGGTACTCCAGCAGCTCCTTCTCGAAGCGACGGATGTCGGCGACCGGCACCTCGTCCATCTTGCCCGTGGTACCGGCCCAGACGGAGATGACCTGGTCCTCGGTGGCCATCGGCTGGTACTGCGGCTGCTTGAGCAGCTCGACCATGCGCTGACCCCGCTCAAGGGAGGCCTTCGACGCGGCGTCCAGGTCGGAACCGAAGGCGGCGAACGCCTCCAGCTCACGGTACTGGGCGAGGTCCACGCGCAGCCGGCCGGAGACCTGGCGGATCGCCCTGTGCTGGGCGGAGCCACCGACACGGGAGACCGAGATACCGACGTTCAGCGCGGGGCGCTGACCGGCGTTGAACAGGTCCGACTCCAGGAAGCACTGGCCGTCGGTGATGGAGATGACGTTGGTCGGGATGAACGCCGAGACGTCGTTGGCCTTCGTCTCGACGATCGGCAGGCCGGTCATCGAGCCGGCGCCCATGTCGTCGGAGAGCTTGGCGCAGCGCTCCAGCAGACGCGAGTGCAGGTAGAAGACGTCACCCGGGTAGGCCTCACGGCCCGGCGGACGACGGAGCAGCAGGGACACGGCGCGGTAGGCGTCGGCCTGCTTCGAGAGGTCGTCGAAGATGATGAGGACGTGCTTGCCCTCGTACATCCACTGCTGGCCGATCGCCGAACCGGTGTACGGCGCGAGGTACTTGAAGCCGGCCGGGTCGGACGCCGGGGCGGCGACGATGGTCGTGTACTCCAGGGCGCCGGCCTCTTCGAGGGCACCACGCACGGAGGCGATGGTCGAGCCCTTCTGACCAATGGCGACGTAGACGCAGCGGACCTGCTTCTTCGGGTCGCCCGAGCGCCAGTTGTCGCGCTGGTTGATGATCGTGTCGACGGCCAGGGCGGTCTTGCCGGTCTGGCGGTCACCGATGATCAGCTGGCGCTGACCGCGGCCGATCGGGGTCATCGCGTCGACGGCCTTGTAGCCGGTCTCCATCGGCTCGTGCACCGACTTGCGCTGCATGACCGTGGGGGCCTGCAGCTCAAGGGCGCGGCGACCGGACGTCTCGATCTCGCCGAGTCCGTCGATCGCGTTGCCGAGCGGGTCGACGACGCGGCCGAGGTAGCCCTCGCCCACGGCGACCGACAGGACCTCGCCGGTGCGGGTGACCGGCTGGCCCTCCTCGATGCCGCTGAACTCACCGAGGACGATGGCGCCGATCTCGCGCTCTTCCAGGTTGAGCGCGAGGCCGAGGGTGCCGTCCTCGAACTTCAGCAGTTCGTTGGCCATGGCCGAGGGCAGGCCCTCGACCTTCGCGATGCCGTCGCCGGCAAGGGTGACCGTACCGACCTCCTCGCGCGAGGCCGCGTCCGGCTTGTACGACTGGACGAAGTTCTCCAGCGCGTCCCGGATCTCCTCCGGCCGGATCGTGAGCTCCGCCATCTGGGTTCCCTGCTCTCCTTGTTGGGCCCGAAGTTTCTTTGGGGGATCTGGGGGCTCCCCCCAGAAACTTTGCATCCTCTGCAACGGCCCAACCAGGGCCGTAGTACTACGTATGGAGTTGCTGCTCTAGCTCGCCATGCGGCGGCCGACGTCTTCCAGCCGGTCCGCGAGGGAGCCGTTGATGACCTCGTCACCGACCTGCACCCGCATCCCGCCCAGGACCTCGGGGTCCACGTCGAGGTTGAGGTGCATCTGGCGGCCGTAGAGCTTGGCCAGCGCGGCGCCGAGGCGCTGCTTCTGTGTGTCGCTCAGCGGGACCGCCGAAGTGACGACGGCGACCATGCGGTTCCGGCGATCGGCGGCGAGCTTGGACAGGGACTCGAGTCCCGTCTCCAGGCTACGTCCCCGCGGCGCGGTCACAAGACGCGTCACCAGACGCTCGGTGGTGGCCTTGGCGCGGCCGCCGAGCAGGCTGCTCAGCAGCTCGCCCTTGGCGGCGCTGCCCGCCGCACGGTCGGTCAGGGCGGAGCGCAGCCCGGTGTTCGAAGAGACGATCCGGCCGAACCGGAACAGCTCGTCCTCGACGTCGTCGAGCGTGCCCGCCTGCTGCGCGGCGGTGAGGTCGGCCGTGTTGGCCAGCTCCTCCAGCGCGTCCACCAGGTGGCGCGACTGCGTCCAGCGGGAGCGCACCATGCCGGCCACCAGATCGGCGGTCTCGCCGCTGATCTGGCTGCCGAAGATGCGCCCGGCCAGCTCGGCCTTGGCCTCCGAGGTCTGCGCCGGGTCGGTGAGGACCCGGCGCAGCGACACCTCGCGGTCGAGCAGCGCGGTGACGGCGGCCAGCTCGTCGGCGAGCCGGCCCGCGTCCACGGAGGTGGAGTCCGTCAGCGCGTCGAGACGCTCACGGGCGGCTGCGGTTGCCTCACGGCTCGCTCCGTGTGCTGTCATCGAGTCGCCTCGGCCTTCGTCGCCTTGTCGTCGAGTTCGTCGAGGAACCGGTCGATGACGCGGCTCTGCCGGGCGTGGTCCTCCAGGGACTCACCGACGAGCTTGCCGGCCAGGTCGGTGGCGAGCTTGCCGACGTCCTGCCGCAGCGCGGACGAGGCCGCCTTGCGGTCGGCCGCGATCTGGGTGTGACCGGCGGCGATGATCTCCTCACGCTGCCGCTGGCCTTCCGCACGCATCTCGGCGATGAGCGCGGCACCCTGCTCCTGCGCCTCCTGGCGCAGCCGCGCGGCCTCGTGCCGGGCCTCTTCGAGCTGGGCCTTGTACTGCTCCAGCACGCTCTGGGCCTCGACCTTCATGGCGTCGGCCTCTTCGATACCGCCTTCGATCGCCGCCCGGCGCTCTTCCAGAACCTTGTTGATGTTCGGGAGGAGCTTCTTCCAGAAGAAGAAGAACACGATGGCGAAGGCGATGGTGCCGACGAGCAGCTCGGGGCCGGGCGGGACGAGCGGGTTCTGCTCCTCCTCGGCCGCCAGCTGCACCAGGTTGGCGATCACATCAGTGCCTTTCGTTGAAAGGTTTGCTCGTCACAGTCCGTCAGTTGTAGACGAACGGCATGACGATGCCGATGAGGGCGAGCGCCTCACAGAAGGCGAAGCCGAGGATCTGGTTGGCACGGATCAGGCCGGCGGCCTCGGGCTGGCGGGCAAGAGCCTGGGTACCGTTGCCGAAGATGATGCCGACGCCGACGCCGGGGCCGATGGCGGCAAGGCCGTAGCCGATGGAACCGATGTTGCCTTCGACAGCGGCGAGGGTCTCAAGGGCAGCCATGCTGATTCTTCCTTCTCTTTCATGGACCGGCGGGGGTTGGCCACCGGACGTTCTGGGGGCTTGTGGGGCGGCGCGGCTCAGTGGTGCTCGGCGAGAGCGCCCTGAATGTACGAGCAGGCGAGGAGCACGAAGACGTACGCCTGGACCGCCTGCACGAAGAGCTCGAAGAGGATCATGACCACGGTCATGACGAAGGAGACACCGGCGGCCGGGATCATCCAGCCGTTCAGCAGGTACCAGGAGGCGACCGTGAACATGACCAGCATCAGGTGGCCGGCGAACATGTTGGCGAAGAGTCGCACCGCGTGCGTGAACGGCCGGACGAAGAGGTTCGAGAAGAACTCGATGACCATGACGAGCGGCAGCACGGCACCGAGTGACTTGTCGTAGCCGGTGACGTTCTTGAAGAAGCCGACGAATCCGTGGCGCTTGAACGTCAGGCTGACCCAGAGCACCCAGACGATGGCCGCGAGGACCGCCGGGAAAGCGATGATCGACGAGACCGGGAACTGGGCGAGCGGGATCACGGACCAGATGTTCATGATCCAGATGAAGAAGAACAGCGAGACCATCAGGGGGACGTACTTCTCGCCCTCCTTGCGGCCCAGGGTCTCGTAGACGATGCCGCGGCGTACGAAGTCGTATCCGGCCTCGCCGACCATCTGCAGCTTGCCCGGGACGACCTTGGCTTTGCCGAAGGCGGCCCAGAAGAAGCTGATGACCAGCAGGGTGGTGATGAGCGCGAGCAGCATCACCTTGTTGAACTCGAACCCGCCGACGTGGGCGATCGGCTTGAAGAGGAACGAGTGCAGGCCCGGAGCCGGGAAGCCGCAGCCGTTGTCGGCCAGGATGCGGCAATTCCAGTCGAAGGCGAGCTGGGTCTGATCAGCACTCACCGCGGGCTCCTTCGGCGTGACGCATAGGGACGGCAACCTCGTTGTGTCGGCGCGGCGCGCAGCCGCGGGTCGGCACTGGACTGGTGTTTCGGATGTGGGGGCGGCTGGGGGGCATTGAGCCTCGCGATTGAGCAGGCGTCAGCTCAGATGCCCGCGCCCGCGATGCCGCAGTTGGCACCGGACGATAGCAGGAGTTCGCACAGGCCCTTATCCCGGCCCTACCCCTCACGACGAGTGCCCCGATTTGCCGGGGGTGCCACCCGTCGAGGGGTCGGGTTCGACGTAGAGGATCTTGGCCTTCATGTGTGCACGCGTCTGGGCGGCGATCCACGCGAGGGTGGTGGCGATGAGCGTGATCGCAAGGGCCTTGGGGTGGAACAGGGTGGTGTCTTTGAACACACTCAGGAAGATGAACAGCAGCAGGATCTGTGCTGCGTAGAGCATCAATCCCATGATCTGGAACAGGTGCGGAAGCGATTTGGCGGTGCGCTGCAGGACGTAGAGCCCGATGCCCATGAAGACGATCGTGAGCACCGCTGCGACCACCGCGCCGACCGCTCCCTTGCCACCCGCGACCACACCGCTGGCGACGGCAGCGATCGCACCGACGGCGGCCGTGGGCACGGCTGCCTGAAGGAGCATCCGGACGTCATTGGACGGCATGGCGGCAACTCCGCTTTGTAAAAAGAGGGGGGCAGGGTGTCGTCATGGACGAGCGTAGACCCGGGCGGAGCGAGCGAAGACCTCGCACCAATGGACCGTCGCATTACGGTCCTTCGGCCCTGTCCGGGTTCTCGTGAACCGTATCACAAACTATTTGATGAGGTCTTTACCTATCGGGTGTGCTCGGTGTCACACATGAGTGTGAACCTGCGCGTCTGTGCAGAATCCGCGCCGACTTGTCTGGTATTGGTGCGCTTTGACGGTTCGTCGGATGGCATACGGCCGGTCAAGCGTTAGTCAGATTCTTACCTCGCCGTCAGCGGGGCGTTCCGGCCTCGCTCCCGTCCAGGAGACGCGAACGGGCCCCGACGGCGGTCGCACCGTTGACTCCCGCGACGCCCGCCGCGACCGGCGTGCGCTCCTCCTCGACGGCCGGGGCGTCCGTGGCCGCCGGCACCGGCTCCTGGGCCGCGGTGGCGGCCACGGCGGCCCTGCGACGGCGGCGGTAGCGCGGCGGCACGAACGCCTCCGCCCAGCGCGGGGCACGCGGCGTGAACCGGGGCAGCAGAAGCAGCACCAGGCCGACCGTGCTGAGCGCGACGACGCCGAGGACGATCCACATGGACGCCGAGTTCACGGAGTACGCCAGGGCCCCGAAGGCGATGAGCGCCGACCAGAAGTACATGATGAGCACGGCCCGGCTGTGTGAGTGCCCGATCTCCAGCAGCCGGTGGTGCAGATGCCCGCGGTCGGCGGCGAACGGCGACTGGCCGCGCCAGGTGCGCCGGACGATGGCGAGGATCAGGTCGGCGGCCGGGATCGCGATGATGGTCAGCGGCATCAGCAGCGGGATGTAGACCGGCACCATCTGGTGCACCGTCGCCCGCTCGCTGCCCTCGAAGAAGAGCCGCATCGCGTCGGGGTCGACCTGCCCCGTGACGGAGATCGCACCGGCGGCCAGCACCAGGCCGATGAGCATCGAGCCCGAGTCGCCCATGAAGATCCGCGCGGGATGCATGTTGTGCGGCAGGAAGCCCAGGCACATGCCCATGAGGATCGCGGCGAAGAGGGTGGCCGGGGCGGCGGCCTCGATGCCGTACGAGTACCAGATGCGGTACGCGTACATGAAGAACGCGGCGGCCGCGATGCACACCATGCCGGCGGCGAGGCCGTCGAGGCCGTCCACGAAGTTCACCGCGTTGATGGTGATGACGACCAGGGCGACCGTCAGCAGGGTGCCCTGCCACTGGGTCAGCGCCACGTTGCCGACGCCCGGGATGGGCAGCCACAGGATCGTGAGACCCTGCATGACCATCACGCCCGCGGCGATCATCTGGCCGCCGAGCTTGATCAGGGCGTCGATCTCGAACTTGTCGTCCAGGACGCCGATGAGCCAGATCAGCGCCGCCCCGGAGAGCAGCGCCCGTGGTTCGTTCGACTCGGAGAAGACCTCGCTGAGGTTGGTCAGATGGTCGGCGACCAGCAGCCCGGCGCACAGCCCGAAGAACATCGCGATGCCGCCGAGCCGTGGGGTGGGTTCCCGGTGGACGTCGCGCGCGCGGATCGCCGGCATGGCCCCGGCCACGATCGCGAACTTCCGCACCGGCCCTGTCAGCAGGTACGTCACCGCGGCCGTGACACAGAGCGTCAGCAGGTATTCACGCACAGGCTTCCCCACAGGTCTCGCTGGCCATCTCAGCCCCACACCCTAGCGAGGGACGCATATGGTTGGGGACTTCCGGGTAGCGACGATGGTTGCACGTGTGGCTGTGTGCGGTGGCGCGGGTACCCCGACTCAGTCCGGATACGGCGGAAATCTTCCGGCCAGCTCCCGCACTTCTTCACGGGCCATCTTGGCGTCCACCGCCTCCCGCAGCACCTCCGCGAGCAGCACCGCGATCCGCGCCATCTCGGCCTCCCCCATCCCCTGCGTGGTCAGCGCCGCCGTACCGAGCCGCAGGCCACGGGCCTCTCCGTGCGGCAACGCGCAGCAGTCCAGCACCATCCCGGCGGCGGCGAGGCGCCCGCGCGCGGTCCGCCCGTCGACGCCGAGCGGTGCCGGATCGGCGGCGATGAGATGCGTATCCGTCCCGCCGGTGGTGACGGCGAGCCCTTCGGCGGCCAGCCCGTCCGCCAGGACCCGTGCGTTGGCGACCACCTGATGGGCGTACGCCGTGAACGCCGGTGTTGCCGCCTCCCCGAACGCGACGGCCTTGGCCGCGATCGTGTGCATCTGCGCGCCGCCCTGCGTGAACGGGAATACGGCGCGATCGACGCGCTCGGCAAGATCACTTCCGCAAAGGATCATCCCGCCGCGCGGGCCGCGCAGCACCTTGTGGGTGGTCGCGCACACGACATCGGCGTACGGCACCGGAGAGGGCGCCGCTCCCCCGGCGACGAGCCCGATCGGGTGGGCGGCGTCGGCGATGAGATAGGCGCCCACTTCGTCGGCCACCTGCCGGAAGAAGGGGTAGTCGACGTGGCGTGGATAGGAGATGGACCCGCACACGATGGCCTTGGGCCGGTGGGCACGGGCGAGGGCGCGTACCTGGTCGTAGTCGATGAGCCCCGACTCGGCCTCGACCCCGTACCCGACGAAGTCGAACCAGCGCCCGGAGAAGTTGGCGGGTGACCCGTGCGTGAGGTGACCGCCGTGCGGCAGCCCCAGCGCGAGTA
Organism: Streptomyces sp. NPDC002845; assembly: GCF_053591955.1. Lineage (NCBI taxonomy): Bacteria > Bacillati > Actinomycetota > Actinomycetes > Kitasatosporales > Streptomycetaceae > Streptomyces > Streptomyces sp. NPDC002845. The sequence continues at coordinate 15,536 of NZ_JBSFUU010000091.1, forward strand.
CGGTGTCGCCGGGCCGCAGGAGGGCGGCGTACGCGGCGAGTACGGCCGAAGACCCCGAGTGCGACTGCACATTGGCGTGCTCGGCACCGAACAGCGCCTTCGCCCGCTCGACGGCGATCCGCTCGGCGACGTCGACGATCTCGCAGCCTCCGTGGTGCCGGGCCCCCGGGTAGCCCTCCGCGTACTTGTTGGCGAGAGGCGACCCGAGCGCGGCGAGCACGGCGGGCGACGTGAAGTTCTCGGCCGCGATGAGCTGCAACGACGTCGACTGCCGCGCCAGCTCCCCCAGCAGAATCTCGGCGAGCTCGGGGTCCTGCCGACGCAGGGCGTCCGCTTCGAGCGTGGGTGTGACCGGTGTGACCGACATGGTGGGCTCCGGGCGTCGGCGGGGGTGCGCTACGACCAATGTAGGACCGTGGCCTGTGAGGCGCCCGGTGTTACGTCCGTGCGGGTACGCCCGTCAGTGCCGTCACCACAGGGTCCAGTGCCTGCTGGAGCCCAATCCTCGACGCGCCGCTCGCACTGCTCGGCCCTGGCGGGCCTCTCAAGCTTCGTGCCGCTGCGCCGGACTCCGTCCGTCGGAGGTCGTCCCGCGGCCAGGTCAGGTGCGGGCCGGCACACCCGTCAGCGCGGTCACCACCGGATCCAGTGCCTGCTGGATCTCCTCGCCGATGGACCGGAAGAACGTCAGCGGCGCCCCGTACGGGTCGTACACCTCGTCCGCCTCGGCCGTCGGCGCCAGCAGCCACCCGCGTAGAGCGGCGGCGGCACGGACCAGCGCCTGCGCACGGTCCACCATGCCGTCCTCCAGCGGGGGCAGCGTGGCCGTGTCTATGGCCTTCACCAGCCGCGTGAACTCCTTCAGGGTGAACGTCCGCAGCCCCGCCGAGTGCCCCATGGAGATGACCTGCGCCCGGTGGTCGCGCGTGGCCGTCAGCACCAGGTCGGCCCGGATGACGTGCTCGTCCAGCAGCTCACGGCCCACGAAGCCGGAGGCGTCCGCGCCGAAGTCCGCGAGGACCGCCTCCGCGTTGGCCTCCATGGGCGCCCCCTCGTGCCCCCAGGTGCCCGCGCTCTCGACGACCAGGCCGCCCCAGAGGGGGTCTCCGAGCCGGTCCGCCAGGGCATGGCGGGTCAGCCGCTCGGTGATGGGCGAGCGGCACACGTTGCCGGTGCTGACGTGGAGGATGCGGAAGGTGTGCCGGTGAAGACCCGTTGGTACCAGGTTTCCCGTCTCGTCCCCGTTGCCTATGCCACGCCCCGTGTCAGGGGCTGTCAATTCGCCACCTCGAGGTCGGGTACCACCTTGCGGAGCTCCTCCGCCGACAGCGCCCCGGCCCGCAGCAGCACCGGCACCCTGCCCGTGACGTCCACGATGGACGACGGCACGTTGCCCGGGGTCGGGCCGCCGTCGAGGTAGACGGAGACGGAGTCGCCGAGCATCTCCTGCGCGGCGTCGCAGTCCTCCGGCGCCGGGTGCCCGGTCAGGTTCGCGGACGACACGGCCATGGGGCCGACCTCGGTCAACAGCTCGATGGCGACCGGGTGCAGCGGCATGCGCACCGCGACCGTGCCCCGGGTGTCCCCCAGGTCCCACTGCAACGACGGCTGGTGCTTGGCGACGAGGGTGAGCGCGCCCGGCCAGAAGGCGTCGACGAGTTCCCAGGCCATCTCGGAGAAGTCGGTGACCAGGCCGTGCAGGGTGTTCGGGGAGCCGATGAGGACGGGGGTGGGCATGCCACGGCCCCGGCCCTTGGCCTCCAGCAGGTCGGTCACGGCCTCCGAGGAGAACGCGTCGGCGCCGATGCCGTACACGGTGTCCGTCGGCAGCACCACGAGCTCGCCACGGCGGACGGCGGACGCGGCCTCGCGCAGACCGGTCGCGCGGTCGGTCGCGTCATTGGTGTCGTATCGCCGTGCCATTTAGCGAGCCTCCTCGTACACGTACTGCTGGTTTGAAGTCGGGTAGCGGCTCACGGCAGCGCCTTGCGGGCGGTCGCGAACCGCGGGCGGTTGTTGAGGTCGGGGTGGTCGGCCGCGTCCGCCCAGCCCAGCTCCTCGGTGAAGATCCACGGCACCTGGCCGCCCTGCGTGTCGGCGTGCTCGACGACGACGACGCCGCCGGGGCGCAGCAGCCGGTGCGCGGTGCGTTCGAGACCACGGATCAGTTCCAGACCGTCCTCCCCCGAGAACAGGGCGAGTTCGGGATCGTAGTCGCGTGCCTCCGGTGCCACGTACTCCCACTCCGTGAGCGGGATGTACGGCGGGTTGGAGATGACCAGGTCGACCTGGCCGTCGAGGTCGGGAAAGGCGTCGAGGGCGTTGCCCTGGCGCAGGTCGACCCTGGAGCCCGCCATGTTCTTGCGGGTCCACTTCAGCGCGTCCTCGGACAGTTCCACGGCGTGCACGCGGGAGCGCGGCACCTCCTGGGCGAGGGCGAGCGCGATGGCGCCCGAGCCGGTGCACAGGTCGACGATGAGCGGCTCGACGACATCCATGGCCCGTACGGCGTCTATGGCCCAGCCGACCACCGACTCGGTCTCCGGGCGCGGCACGAACACCCCTGGCCCGACCTGTAGTTCGAGGTAGCGGAAGTATGCCCGTCCGGTGATGTGCTGGAGCGGTTCGCGGGCCTCGCGGCGGGCGACGGTCTCCCAGTACCGGGCGTCGAAGTCGGCGTCCTTGACCGAGTGCAGCTGGCCCCGCTTGACCCCGTGCACGAACGCGGCGAGTTCCTCCGCGTCATTGCGCGGCGAGGGCACGCCGGCGTCGGCCAGGCGCTGGGTGGCCTGGGCCACTTCCGCGAGCAGCACGCTGCGGGGGTTTGGGGGGCGCTCCCCAAATTTTTGCTGCACGCTGGTCCTCCGGGGCTGAGCGATGTACTTGTACGGGCCTTGCAGCCCTCGGGTCTTACGCTGCGGCCAGTTTGGCGGCCGAGTCCGCGTCGACGCACGCCTGGATCACCGCGTCGAGTTCGCCGTCGAGCACCTGGTCCAGGTTGTACGCCTTGAAACCGACGCGGTGGTCCGAGATGCGGTTCTCCGGGAAGTTGTACGTACGGATCTTCTCGGAGCGGTCGACGGTGCGGACCTGGCTGCGGCGGGCGTCGGCGGCTTCCCTCTCCGCCTCCTCCTGCGCCATGGCGAGCAGCCTGGAGCGCAGGATACGCAAGGCCTGCTCCTTGTTCTGCAGCTGGCTCTTCTCGTTCTGACAGGAGGCGACGACTCCGGTGGGAATGTGCGTGATGCGCACGGCGGAGTCGGTGGTGTTGACGGACTGACCACCCGGGCCGGACGACCGGTACACGTCGATCCGCAGATCGTTCGGATTGATCTCGACGTCGACCTCCTCGGCCTCGGGGGTCACGAGGACACCGGCCGCGGAGGTGTGGATACGGCCCTGGGACTCGGTCGCGGGCACGCGCTGCACACGGTGCACCCCGCCCTCGTACTTCAGCCGGGCCCAGACGCCCTGGCCGGGCTCGGTGGCGCCCTGGCCGCCCTTGGTCTTCACGGCGACCTGGACGTCCTTGTAGCCGCCGAGCTCGGACTCGGTGGCGTCGATGATCTCGGTCTTCCAGCCGATGCGCTCGGCGTACCGCAGGTACATGCGCAGCAGGTCACCGGCGAACAGCGCGGACTCGTCACCGCCGGCGCCCGCCTTGATCTCCAGGATCACGTCCTTGTCGTCGCTGGGGTCGCGCGGGACGAGGAGGAGCCGCAGCTTCTCCGTCAGCTCCTCGCGCTGCTTCTCCAGCTCCTTGACCTCGGCGGCGAAATCCGGGTCGTCGACGGCGAATTCACGCGCTGTCTCGATGTCGTCGCCGGTCTGCGTCCAGGAGCGGTACGTGGCGACGATCGGGGTCAGCTCGGCGTAGCGCTTGTTCAGCTTGCGCGCGTTCGCCTGGTCCGAGTGGACCGACGGATCAGCGAGCTTTTTCTCCAGGTCGGCGTGTTCCCCGACCAGTTCCTCGACCGCCTCGAACATCTCCGGCTCCCTGTACGACGAAATAAATGGGCTGCACCGCAAAGCGCCGGTCCCGATGCCCCCGAGACGAGGGCACCGAAGACCGGCGCTGTGGGCTCGCTACTTCTTGGCAGCGGCAGCCTTGCCGAAGCGGGCCTCGAAGCGGGCCACGCGGCCACCGGTGTCGAGGATCTTCTGCTTGCCCGTGTAGAACGGGTGGCACTCGGAGCAGACCTCGGCGCGGACGCTGCCGCTGGAGATCGTGCTGCGGGTGGTGAACGACGCGCCACAGGTGCAGCTGACCTGCGTCTCGACGTACTCGGGGTGGATGTCGCGCTTCAAGGGTGTCTCCTAGTTTCGGGAGGGCGCCGGGTCGCAGCCGCAGGATGCGGGAGCGTGAACCGGAGCCGACGGTCCAGTCTGCCAGGACTGGGTCCATCACCCAAAACCGGGGGCTCGGGTCGTGTATTCCCTGGGGTGGGGGTGGGTGGTTCGCGGGAGGAGGTGGCGCGTGATCGCCGTGGGCGGGTACGGGGTGTGGGTGGGTGGTTCGCGGGAGGGGTACCACGTGATCGCCGTGGGCGAGTGCGGGCTGCTTGTGGCTGGTCGCGCCCCGCGGCGCAGCCGCTGGTGTCACGGCCCCGCGCCTCTTACGGGGCGCCCCAGCACCCGGCGCAACCAGCCCGTCCGGCGCTTGAGGACGAGGCCGCCAGGCCGACGAACACCCCACCCGCCCCAGACACCACCATCCCGTCCAGCGCCTGAGAACGAGACCGCCAGACCGACCACCCCACCCACCTGCACACACCCGCCCACCCCAGGCACCACCAGCCCGTCCGGCGCTTGAGGACGAGCCGCTGAGGCGACCGGGGGTCTGGGGGCGGAGCCCCCAGGGATGGGACGGGTAGGGGCGGCGGGGGCGAGGAAAACCCGGCGCGGCGCGGCGCGTCAGGCCGATGTCACCACGCCGTCGGCGTCCCCCGTCGCCGTCCCCTCCGTCGCCGACCTCGGGATCGCCCGGTCGGCCTTGAGGGCGTTCCACACCTGCTGGGCCTTGGCCTCGTCGACGAGGACACGGTTGGGGTCGGCGGGGTCGTACTGGACCGGCAACGTGACCAGGTTCATGTGGGACGAGCTGATGCCCTTGAGCCCGCCCGCGAAGGACGCCAGGTCGGTGACCGAGCCCAGCTCGGAGTCGGTCGTGACCGTCCTGGTCGCGGTGTCGGCGAGGTCGTACAGCTTCTTCGGGTTGGTCAGGACGCCGACGTCCTTGACCTGGTCGACGAGGGCCTTGATGAACGCCTGCTGCAGCTGGATGCGGCCGAGGTCGGAGCCGTCTCCGACACCGTGCCGGGTGCGGACCAGCCCGAGGGCCTGCTCGCCGTCGAGCTCGTGGGTGCCGGCCTTGAGCTTCAGATGACTGTCGGCGTCGTCGATGTCCTTGGTGGTGGTCACCGTGACACCACCGAGCTCGTCGACGAGCTTCTCGAAGCCGCTGAAGTCGACCTCGATGTAGTGGTCCATACGGATGCCGGTCATGGACTCGACGGTCTTGACCGCGCAGGCCGCGCCACCGGTGGAGAACGCGGAGTTGAACATCGCCCTGGACGCGGCGGGATAGCTGTTCCCGTCCGTGTCGGTGCACTCGGGACGGTCGACGAGGGTGTCGCGGGGTATGGACACCACACTGGCCCGCTCATGGCCCTCGTAGACGTGCACGATCATCGCCGTGTCCGAGCGGGCGCTGCCGTCGTCGGCGCCGCCCCCGAGCGCCTGGTTGCTGCCGGAGCGGCTGTCGGAGCCGAGTACGAGGATGTCCTGCGAGCCGCTGTCCACGTCGTCGGGCCGGTCGGTGCCGAGGACCTGATTGATGTCGACGCTCTTGATGTTGCCGTTGAGCTTGGAGTACAGGTAGCCGACACCCGTACCGCCGAGCACGGCGATCCCCGCCGCCGTCCAGGCCATGATCAGGAGCGCTTTGCTCCGCTTGTCGCGAGCCTTGCGGCGACCGTGCCCCCTCGCCCTCTCGGCTGACATGCGCACCTCGGTCCTCCGTACGGATCGCTCGTACGGTTCGCTTACCCCTGCTTTCCGTCAGACGGAGAAACCCGGAAGAAGGTTGCACAACACACGAGGCTGCCCCCGTAAACCAGGGGCAGCCTCATGCTTTCAGGGGCGCGGGGCTCTGTCATTGTGCGGCTCCGCCGCGTGGGCGCGACCAGCCACAACCAACCCGCGCCGACCTACAACAGAACCCACCGAGCTCCTTAGTCGCCGTTACCCGGCATAGGCGTCGTCTTCTGAATCTGCAGCAAGAACTCCGCGTTCGACTTCGTCTGCTTCATCTTGTCCAGCAGCAGCTCGATCGCCTGCTGCTGGTCAAGCGCATGCAGCACCCGCCGCAGCTTCCACACGATGGCCAGCTCATCACTACCGAGCAGGATCTCTTCCTTACGCGTACCCGACGCGTCGACGTCCACCGCCGGGAAGATCCGCTTGTCCGCGAGCTTCCGGTCGAGCTTCAGTTCGGCGTTACCCGTGCCCTTGAACTCCTCGAAGATCACCTCGTCCATCCGGGACCCGGTGTCGACGAGCGCCGTCGCCAGGATGGTGAGCGAGCCACCGTCCTCGATGTTGCGCGCGGCACCGAAGAACCGCTTCGGCGGGTACAGGGCCGTCGAGTCGACACCACCGGACAGAATGCGCCCGGAGGCCGGGGCCGCGAGGTTGTACGCACGGCCCAGACGCGTGATGGAGTCGAGCAGCACGACCACGTCGTGCCCCAGCTCGACCAGCCGCTTGGCGCGCTCGATGGCGAGCTCGGCGACCGTGGTGTGGTCCTCGGCCGGACGGTCGAAGGTCGAGGAGATGACCTCGCCCTTCACCGACCGCTGCATGTCGGTGACCTCTTCCGGACGCTCGTCGACGAGGACGACCATCAGGTGGCACTCGGGGTTGTTGTGCGTGATCGCGTTGGCGATCGCCTGCATCATCATGGTCTTGCCGGTCTTCGGCGGGGCCACGATCAGACCGCGCTGGCCCTTACCGATGGGCGCGACGAGGTCGATGATGCGGGTGGTGAGGATGCCCGGGTCCGTCTCCAGGCGGAGGCGGTCCTGCGGGTACAGCGGCGTCAGCTTGTTGAACTCCGGGCGGCCGCGGCCGTGTTCGGGCGCCATGCCGTTGACGGAGTCCAGGCGGACCAGCGCGTTGAACTTCTCGCGGCGCTCGCCCTCCTTGGGCTGACGGACCGCACCGGTGATGTGGTCGCCCTTGCGCAGGCCGTTCTTGCGGACCTGGGCGAGGGAGACGTACACGTCGTTGGGACCGGGCAGGTAGCCCGAGGTACGGATGAAGGCGTAGTTGTCGAGGATGTCCAGGATGCCCGCGACGGGGATCAGGACGTCGTCCTCGGCGAGCTGCGGCTCGGCGATGTCGTCGCGGCCACGGCGGCCACGGCGGTCGCGGTACCGGCCACGGCGGCCGCGGCGGCCTCCGCCGTCGTCGTCGAAGTCGTCCTGACGATCGCGGTCCTGGCGGTCCTGCCGGCTGCCGCCCTGCTGCTGGCTCTGCTGACCGCGCTGCTGGCCGCCCTGCTGGTCATCGCCCTTGCCACGGCGGTCGCGGTCCCGGCCGCGTTCACGGCGGTCGCGGCGGCCCTGACGGCCCTCGCCGCCGTCACCGGCGTCGGACTTGGCCTCGCCCTGCTGCGGCTGGGCCTGGGCCTGCGGCTGCGTCTGGACGGGGGTCTCCGCCTTCGGCTCGCTCTTGGCCTCGGCGGAGACCGTCTCGGGGCTGCCGGCCTCGGCGGTGGCACGACGACGGCGGCGCTCGGCGGGCGCGTCGTCGCTGGCGGGCTGGCCGGGGATCTCGATCTGCTGCTGAGCCACGGCCTTCTCGGCGGCCGGCTTCGCCGCAGCCTTCTTCTCGGCCTTCTCGGCCTTCTCGGCTTTCTCGGCCTTTTCCGCCTTCTCGGCGGGGGCGGAGTCACCCGTACGCGCCTTCGAGGTGGCGCGGCGCTTTGGCTTGGTCTCGGCGGCAGGCGTCTCGGCCTTGGCGGGGGAACCCCCTCCGGCCTGCGCCTCCTTGATGACCTCGATCAGCTGGCTCTTGCGCATACGCGCGGTGCCCCTGATGCCGAGGCCGGATGCGACCTGCTGCAGCTCGGCCAGCACCATGCCCTCAAGGCCGGTACCGCGGCGCCGCCGGGAGCCGGCACCAGTGGCAGGCGCGGAGGCGTCCGTGGCGGGCGCGGCAGCGGTCTCCTCGACACGTGCGCCCATCAGATCGGTGGTGTCGCTCACGAAGGGTCCTTCCCTGGAGCGGACGTCGGCCTGTCTGGCTCGGCGACCGGTTGTGCTGTCCGGCTTTGGTCCCTTGTGATGTGGACCGTGCCGGGGCGGTGGTCCGCCAAAGAGGCGGAGGAAATTTCTGGTGATTCAGCGCTTCCCCGGGCCGTGGCACTGAATGACGGTGTCACGCGGCTCGGTCACGCCGGTTCCGGAGCGTGCTCGACAAACCGCTCAGTGCCTGCGTACGACGTACAACGTGATGTACGAAACACAGTGCGGCTTGGGAGGCTCCCGGAAGAATGGTTGTCCCGGACGGGGACAGGAAGCACCTCGCCATGGTGGGGTCGGGTGCAGACTTGAGGTTAACACTACCGGATCCAACAAACATTCCCCCTCTCGAAATCCGGCAACCGTACGTAGTCAGTTCACGCTGTGGGTGGCGAGTGGCAGCACGCTCGCTCCCTGGGCGTCGAGTTCCAGCCGGTTGGCGGCCCAGCCCTCGCCCGCGAGGTCGGCCACCTTGTCGGCGCTCTCGCCGTCCGCCAGCGCGAGGACCGTGGGTCCGGCGCCGGAGATGACTGCCGGGACTCCGTCGGCCCGCAGTCGCTCCACCAGGGCGGCGCTCTCCGGCATGGCGGGGGCGCGGTACTCCTGGTGCAGTCTGTCCTCGGTGGCGGGCAGCAGCAGCTCGGGGCGCCTGGTCAGGGCCTCGACGAGCAGGGCCGCACGGCCCGCGTTGGTGGCGGCGTCGACGTGCGGGACGGTGCGCGGGAGCAGTCCGCGCGCGGTCTCGGTCAGGACCGGCTTGCCGGGCACGAAAACCACCGGAACGATGGAATCGGAAGGCTCCATCCTGATCGCCCGCGCGGCGCCGCCCTCCATCCAGGAAAGTGTGAAACCGCCGAGGAGACAGGCCGCGACGTTGTCGGGGTGGCCCTCGATCTCGGTGGCCAGTTCGAGCAGGGCGGTGTCGTCGAGCTTGGAGTCGCCGCCTATGGTCACGGCGCGCGCGGCGACGATGCCGGCGCAGATGGCGGCCGAGGAGGAGCCGAGGCCGCGGCCGTGCGGAATGCGGTTGGCGCAGACGATTTCCAGGCCGCGCGGCTGTCCGCCCAGCAGGTCGAAGGCGGTGCGCAGGGAACGTACGAGGAGATGCCTCTCGTCGCGCGGGAGGGTCTCGCTGCCCTCGCCCGCGATGTCGATGTGCAGCCCGGAGTCGGCCACCCGGACGACCACGTCGTCGTACAACCCCAGCGACAGGCCGAGGGCGTCGAAGCCCGGACCGAGATTGGCGCTGGTGGCGGGGACGCGCACCCGGACGGCGGCGGCGCGGAAGGCTGGACCGGCCATCGCTCGATGACTCTCCTTGAGCTGCGTGACTGTCGAAGACATTCGATACGTACGTGAGGGCCCGGAGGCCACTGTCGACGGACCCGGAGGTCGACGTAACCCGAAGACCGCTGTCGACGGCGCGGCACCGCGGCATATGCGGCGGGCGGGTTCGGTACAGCCTATCGAAGGAAGGTTCAGTGGCGACATAGGGCGCACAGGAGGCGCACGATGCGTGTCGTAAGCCCCCTGTGCACCCCCTGTCGGGTGCTGTACGGGGTTTTCCCCCTTGTGACAACTCTTACGCTCTCGCGTCAATGTCGGCACCGTCGTCGGTGTCGGCACCGTCGTCGGTGTCCGCAGTATCGTCGGCGCCGCCCTCAGCGCCCCTTACGCCAGGCCGAGGCGCTCGGCGGCCGTCACGGCGTCCACGGGCACCGTGACCGGCTGCGGGGCGCCCGCGACGGCCCAGTCGGGGTCCTTGAGGCCGTTTCCGGTCACCGTGCAGACGATCCGCTGGCCCGGGTCGACCTTGCCCTGCTCGGCGGCCTTCAGCAGCCCGGCGACGGACGCGGCCGAGGCGGGCTCGACGAAGACGCCCTCCTGCGCGGCCAACAGCCGGTAGGCGCGCAGGATTTCACGGTCCGTCACCTCTCCGATGGAACCGCCGGACTCGTCCCTCGCCGCCAGGGCGTACTGCCAGGACGCGGGGTTGCCGATACGGATCGCGGTGGCGATGGTCGACGGGTCCTTGACGACCTCGCCGCGCACGATCGGGGCGGCACCGGAGGCCTGGAAACCCCACATACGGGGGGTTTGCTTGGCGATCCCGTCGGCCGCGTACTCCTGGTAGCCCTTCCAATAGGCCGTGATGTTGCCCGCGTTGCCCACCGGCAGGACGTGGATGTCGGGCGCGTCGCCGAGCATGTCCACGATTTCGAACGCGGCGGTCTTCTGGCCCTCGATACGCACCGGGTTGACCGAATTGACCAGCGCCACCGGGTAGTTGTCGGACAGAGCGCGCGCGAGGGTGAGGCAGTCGTCGAAGTTGCCGTCGACCTGGAGGATCTTCGCGCCGTGCACGAGGGCCTGCCCCATCTTGCCGAGCGCGATCTTGCCCTGCGGGACCAGGACGGCCGAGACCATGCCCGCGCGTACGGCGTAGGCGGCGGCGGACGCGGAGGTGTTGCCGGTCGACGCGCAGATGACGGCCTTGGCACCCTCCTCCTTCGCCCTGGTGATGGCCATGGTCATGCCGCGGTCCTTGAAGGAGCCGGTGGGGTTCGCGCCCTCGACCTTGAGGTGAACCTCGCAGCCCGTGCGCTCGGAGAGCACCTGCGCGGGCACGAGGGGCGTGCCGCCCTCACGGAGCGTCACGACCGGCGTGGTGTCGGACACCGGGAGCCGGTCCCGGTACTCCTCGATGATGCCGCGCCACTGGTGGGTCATTGCTGGTTACTCTCCTTCAACCCGCATGATGCTGGCCACGCCCCGCACGGTGTCGAGGCTGCGCAGCGCCTCGACGGTCCCGTTGAGGGACGCGTCGGACGCCCGGTGGGTGACGACGACGAGGGAGGCCTCGCCGTCCTTGCCCTGTTGGCGAACCGTATCGATAGACACCCCGTGTTCGGCGAACACGGTGGCCACCTGGGCGAGAACGCCCGGTTTGTCGGCGACGTCGAGGCTGATGTGGTACCGCGTGACGACGTCACCCATGGGCGATACGGGCAAGGCCGCGTACGCGGACTCGCCGGGTCCGGTTCCGCCGCTGAGCTTGTTGCGGCACACGGCGACCAGGTCGCCGAGGACGGCGGAGGCGGTGGGGGCGCCGCCCGCGCCCGGACCGTAGAACATGAGCTGCCCGGAGGCGTCCGACTCCACGAACACGGCGTTGTACGCGCCGCGCACGGAGGCGAGCGGGTGGCTCAGGGGGATCATGGCGGGGTGCACGCGCGCGGTGACGGATCCGCCGTCCTCCGCCCGCTCGCAGATGGCGAGCAGCTTGATGGTGCAGCCCATCTCCCTCGCCGAGGCGAAGTCGGCCGTGGTGACCTCGGTCATGCCCTCGCGGTACACGTCGTCGAGCCGCACGCGCGTGTGGAACGCGATTCCGGCGAGGATGGCGGCCTTGGCGGCGGCGTCGAAGCCCTCGACGTCGGCGGTCGGGTCGGCCTCGGCATACCCCAGGGCGGTGGCCTCGTCGAGGGCCTCCTGATAACCCGCCCCCGTGCTGTCCATCTTGTCGAGGATGAAGTTGGTGGTGCCGTTGACGATGCCCATCACCCGGTTGATCTTGTCGCCGGCCAGCGACTCGCGCAGCGGCCGGATCAGCGGGATGGCACCGGCGACAGCGGCCTCGTAGTAGAGGTCCTTGTTGTTCGCCTCCGCCGCCGCGTGCAAGTCCGCGCCGTCCTGGGCGAGCAGGGCCTTGTTCGCGGAGACGACGGACGCCCCGTGCTCGAAGGCGGTGGTGATGAGCGTACGGGCGGGCTCGATACCGCCGATCACCTCGACGACGACGTCGATGTCCCCGCGTTTGACGAGGGCGGTGGCATCGGTGGTGACAAGCTCGGCCGGAATGCCCTCACGCGCCTTGGAGGGCCGCCGTACGGCCACTCCGGCGAGCTCGACGGGGGCTCCGATGCGCGCGGCCAGGTCGTCGGCGTGCGTCGTCATGATGCGCGCCACCTCTGAGCCGACAACCCCACAGCCCAGCAGCGCCACCTTCAGCGGACGCGTACGCATCATCCGACCTCGTTTCCTCACATACCGAATGCGGTTGGACCAGTCTCACTCACCGAACGGGACTTTCTGCCCTTTGTCCGGATCGTGAGACGAGTATTTCATTTTCCCGCGGCCGGAAGACGGAAGATCTTCCGGCCGCCTGCTGGGGGTTGCTCAGGAGCTTTGCTCCGGAGTTTGGCTCAGAAGGTTTACTCAGGAGGTTTCCATCAGCCGACGTCGAGCCGCAGGAGGTCCTCCTCCGTCTCCCGGCGGACGATCACCCGTGCCGCACCATCATTGACGGCGACGACCGGCGGGCGCAGCGCGTGGTTGTAATTGCTGGCCATGGAGCGGCAGTACGCCCCGGTGGCCGGTACGGCGATGAGGTCGCCCGGAGCGAGATCGGCGGGCAGGAAGGCGTCCCGTACGACGATGTCGCCGCTCTCGCAGTGCTTGCCGACGACGCGGACGAGCATGGGCTCGGCGTCGGAGGTCCGCGAGACGAGCGCCACGCTGTACTCGGCGTCGTACAGCGCGGTCCGGATGTTGTCCGACATACCGCCGTCGACGGAGACGTACGTCCGGAGCCCGTCGAGCGGCTTGATGGTGCCGACCTCGTAGAGGGTGAAGGCGGTCGGCCCGACGATGGCGCGCCCGGGCTCGACGGAGATGCGCGGGGTGCGGAGGCGGGCGGCCTCGCATTCACGCGCGACGATCTCGTTGAGCGCCTTGGCGATCTCGTGCGGCTCGCGCGGGTCGTCCTCGCTCGTGTACGCGATGCCGAGGCCGCCGCCGAGGTCGATCTCGGGCAGCTCGACGCCGTGCTCGTCACGGATGTCCTTCAGCAGCCCGACGACACGGTGGGCGGCCACCTCGAACCCGGAGGTGTCGAAGATCTGCGACCCGATGTGCGAGTGGATCCCGATGAGTTCGATCCCGTCGAGCTGAAGGGCCCGCCGTACGGCCTCGGCGGCCTGTCCGCCCGCGAGCGGAATCCCGAACTTCTGGTCCTCGTGGGCGGTGGCGATGAACTCGTGCGTATGAGCCTCGACCCCGACGGTGACGCGAATCTGCACGCGCTGCCGCGTGCCGAGCTCCTGAGCGATGTGGGCGACCCGCACGATCTCCTGGAAGGAGTCGAGAACGATGCGTCCGACACCGGCCTGGATGGCGGTGTGGATCTCGTCCGTGGACTTGTTGTTGCCGTGGAAGGCGATGCGGTCGGCGGGCATGCCTGCGGAGAGGGCGGTGGTGAGCTCGCCGCCCGAGCACACGTCCAGGTTGAGCCCTTCTTCGTGCAGCCAGCGCACGACGGCCCGCGACAGGAACGCCTTGCCGGCGTAGAAGACGTCGGCGTCGTGCCCGAAGGCGGTCCGCCAGGCGCGCGCCCGGGCACGGAAGTCGGCCTCGTCGATGAAGTAGGCCGGGGTGCCGAACTGTTCGGCGAGGGCCTTCACGTCCATGCCGCCCACGGTGACGACGCCCTGCTCGTCCCGGCCGACGGTCTGGGCCCAGACCTTCGGGTCGAGGGCGTTGAGGTCGGCGGGCGGCGCGTAATAGTGCCCCTCGGGGAGGACATCGGCGTGACGGGGCCCGGCGGGGTGTGCGGAACGGCTCATGTCTGTCTGGGCTCTCTCAGAGGTGTTCGGGTGCGTCGATGCCGAGCAGGGACAGGCCACCGGCCAGCACCGTCCCGGCGGCTTCGGCAAGCGCGAGCCGGGCGCGGTGGGCGGCCGAGGGTTTCTCGTCTCCGCGCGGCAGCACCGTGTGCTGCACGGCGAGCAGACCGTCGGCGACGGCGACGAGGTGCCGGGCCAGGCGGTCGGGGGCACGGTGCGCCGCGGCCTGGGCGAGGGCGTGGGGGTATTCGGCGAGGGCGGTGACGAGGGGAGTGCACTGGGGCTGGGGTACGTCGCCGGGGATGCCGTCGAAGCCCAGGCGAGCGGCGGCCCGGCTGAGCGCACGGGCCCGGGCGTGGGCGTACCGGACGCGGAAGAGGGGGTTGCTCTCCCGCTGCGCGAGGTGCTCGGCGGTGATACGGGGCCGATCGTGGGCGGCCGGGTGCAGCAACGCCCACCGGGCGGCGTCCGGACCGAGCGGAGCGGGGTCCTCCAGGGCCGGAACGGGCCGCAGATTCACGGGCTCGGCATGATCGATCTCGACGCGGCCACCCTGCGTGCCGATGATCCGCACCAGCGCGTCGGCGACGACTTCGGCACGCATGTCGTACGGGATACGAAGCTCGACGACGTCACCGGCGAGGGCGTCGGAGCGCCCGTACCCGTACCCGTATCGGCACGGTTGCCCACGCGTGTCCCGGATCTCCCGGACTTCCCGGATCTCCCGCACGAGGGCGGTGACGGCCCCGTCGAGCCGAATATTGAGGAACCCGGGCCCGGTGATCTCGACGTCGGCGACACGGCCCGTACTGTCAGGCCCATTGAGCCCATGAAGAATGTGAGGCCGCAGAATCTCGGCGACCTGAAGCGGCGGCCGACCGGCGGCCTTGGCCAGCTGCAGGGCGATGTTCGTGGCGTAGTCCCCGACCCCGCCCGGCCCCGGCGGCGTCACCACGGCCTGTGCGGGCACGGCCACACTCAGCTCCCCCTCGTCCACAGCACGACGCACCGCGTGCAGCACGGTGCGGGAGAGCTCGACGGGGGTCACGGGACAAGCGTATGGGAGAAGGGGGGTGGGTAGGCGACTCGGTTTGTCCGAGGGTCCGGGATGTGGACGGGCTGGGATGTTGGGGGCGTGAGGACGCTCGGGGCATGTGGACTCTCAGGGCGAGAGGATGCTCAGGGCACGGCGAACGGGAACGGCATCAACCCCCGGTACGCCCGGCCTGTTCGACGCGCTCGGGGTGGGTCTCGGGGTGCGTGATGCGCTCGGCGTCGCCGGCGGAGGCAGCGGAGGCGGCTGCTGTGGCTGCGGCGTTGGCGTTGATGCCGGGGACGTCGATGCCGGGGGCGTCGCCGACGGAGCCATGCACACCCCGCCCGTACACGGCGGAGGCATCCCGCACACCACTCCGCTCAGCACCCCTCCCCACCCCTCCCTCCATCTCCATCAACTGCCGTACGACCCGCACGAGTTCGACGGGCTCGAAGGGCTTGGCGAGGAAGGCGTCCACACCGACGTCGAGCCCGGCTTCGACCTCGTACTGCGTACAGGCGCTGACGATGGCCAGGGGCAGATTCCGCGTCCGGGGGTCACTGCGCAGCCGAGCGGCGGTACGCAGTCCATCGAGCCGAGGCATAACAACATCGAGAGTGATCACATCAGGCCGAACCTGATGAACGAGGTCCAGACACTCGGCACCATCGGCCGCGGTCACGACCTCGATGCCCTCCAGCTCGAGATTGACCCTGATCAGCTGCCGGATGACCTTGTTGTCGTCCACAACAAGCACCCGACCGGATGCGCCTGGCACAACTTGAGCGTAGGTCCGCACCCACCGCCGCGTCCGGGTTTTCCCCACTTCCACCCCCTGCGGGCGGTCTCCCCCAGGTCAGCCCCACCCCTCCCCGGAAACCCGTTCATGATCTCCCCTCCGAAGCTGGTAGGGTTCTACCCGTCGCCGCCAACCAAGGCGCCCGACACGCCCCCGTAGCTCAGGGGATAGAGCAACGGCCTCCGGAGCCGTGTGCGCAGGTTCGAATCCTGCCGGGGGCACCCTTTGTAAGGTGCCTTAAAGACCCCGTGATCAGCGAGTTTGCTGAGTGCGGGGTCTTGTTGCGTGTGCAGGTGGATGCGGTCGGATGCAGCGCCATGACGATGATCACGTAATGACGACGTAATGATCTTGATGGGTCTTTCGGCAGGTCGGGCCAGCTTTCGGGGACCCGGCGAGACCCAGGCCATCTAGGCTTGCAGACGATCTTGTGATGTCCTGGGTCCCGTGGCCGGTGTTCTCTCAGCCTTGATCGCAGTCCTAGGGACTCTGCTCGGCGTTGCCATGACGCACCTGTTTCAGCGCCAATCGGCTGCCCGTGACCAACGGTTCGCAGCTCAGCAACAGCTCCGGTCCGAGCGCATGTCCGTGTACAGCGACTTCGCAGGAGCCGTGACTGAGTTCAGGCGGGGCCAACTCGACCGCTGGCACCGCAAGGATGAGGCCCCGGACAGCGCCACCGCCTTCGAATCTCGTATCGAGGCGCACCGTCTTCGAGGTGTCGCCCTTCATGCACTGTTCCGAGTCCAACTCATAGCGACTAGCCAGACAGTAATCAATGCCGCACAGCATGCGTACGAACTGACGAGCGACGTGCACAAGGCATCCGATAAAACTGAACTGGGTGCACTTGGTACGGAGGCACGAGACGCCTTGGAGCGCTTCGTGAAGCTCGCGTCTTCTGACGTGCGGTAGCAATGCGGAAGCCCCGGATCTCTCCGGGGCTTCCAACGATCAGCAGACCACCTTGATCTACTCGCCCAGTTCCTCCCCCAGACCCCTCAGGATGCGGTCGTTCATCTCCTGTTCCTGGCCGTCGATGCACTTCGCGTAGATCTTGAGTAGTACGTCCACCGAGTGACCGGCGCGAGCCGCTGCCTCCGGAGCGGGTACGCCGGAGTTAAGCCACTGTGAGACGCCCGCGTGCCGGAGGTCGTACGGACGAGCTGCGAGGACGGAGGAGACCTGTTCCGGCGGGAACGCCAGCGTCCGGGCCTGCTTCCACGCCCGCGAGTACGACGACGCGGCTACGACGTTGCCCCGCTCACTGGCGAACAGCCGGCCGTCCTCCGCCGTGCCGAACTCCTTGACGTGGTCCTGGAGCATCCGCACGAGCGGGGCGGCATCGGGACGATGCGCACCTCACCGTCCGCGCGCTGCTTCAGGCCGCGCCGGTCGTGTGCTTCGCCGGAGTCGGTCCATGCCTTCCCGGCAGTGGGTCGGGTCTCGGCGAGTTCGATACGACCCCATCCCTTTTCCGGGAGCGTGCAGTCCACGAGGCGCAGGCCCAGAGCTTCGCCGGGCCGCATGGCCGCGTAGTACAGGCACGCGAAGAACGCCCGCAGTCGTCGGCCACTGGCCCGTTCGTAGCCGCCGACGTACGTCACCGCCGTCAGCAATTCCCGTGCCTGCCGGGGGTTGACCACGACACAGCGGTCGACCTCCTGCACGGCTCGCTTGCCCCGCTTGCCCCGCTTGCGCCGTACCCGGCTGAGCGGGTTGGAGGGCAACGCCTCCAGTTCCACGGCGTATTCGAGGACGTTGAAGACCACTGCACGCCGCCGACGGTAGGTCTGCGTGGCCGCAGGCTTGCCGTCGAGCTTCCGCGTGAGCGCGTCGATGAGATCGTGTACGCGGGCGATCTCCAGGGTTCCGCCACCGGCAGCGACGCTTTCTCGATCCACTTCGCCGCCGCTGCGATCTCCTCGGGCCGCTCCCGCTCCCGCCGAAGCGGAGGCAGGACGTACGAACGCAACGCCCGCCGAACGTCCGCCGAAGCAGGACGCCCACGGACCGGCTTGACCAGTGCAGCAGAACCGTTGCCAGAGCATCAGTCATGCTGTCCCGCTGCTTCGCCGACGCCTCCGCCCACCGGGCATCGATGTACTTGAGGGCCAGCCCCAGCAGGGACAGGGCCGCTTTGCCCCCGCGCAACGAGTCGGGCAGGCCGGTCACGGTGTCGAACGGCTCGCCCTTGTCCGCCGCCCGGAGCAGTTTCGCGCGGAAGCGGTCGGCCAGCGCCTTCGTCTTGTGCGACTCGTGGAAGGGCTCGCCGTCCACGGACCAGCGGACGAGGTACGTCGGTTTCTTGGCGGAGCGATTGATGCTGAGCTTCCAGATGACGACCTTGTACGACTTCACGACATGGCCCCCTCCGCACGCTCCTCCAACCAGTCGTTGAGCACGTCCCGACGCACCGCAGCTCACCGTTCGGCAGCCGGATGCAGGCCGGAGCGATGCGCAGCTCACGCCAGCGGTAGAAGGTGCGCCGGGAGATGCCGCCCAGTTCGTCGAGCACCTGCCGCACAGTGAGCAGGTCGGCCCTCTTCTCACTGGCCATGAGGACCACCGCCCGATCGCACGGAGGCCGCCAGGAGCGCCGCCTCCGGTGAGTAGCCGCGCCCGGCGTAGCGCCACTGGCCGACCGTCACGGTCCGCCGGTCAGCGAGGCCGAGCGCCGCCCGCTGCTCCTGCACACGGTGTTCTGCGGGAGCCTGCCGCAGCGCAGGCACAGCGGTTCGCCGAGGCGGGGATCATCCGCCGTGTGCCGCTCATGGCATCCGTTCGCAATCCCGTGCGGGCAGTGCTCCCCGGCCCGGCGGGGTCGGCAGGCTCGCACCCGCCCGTCATGCTCACGGCGAGTGTGGACCGGGCCGAAGCCGGGAGCGGTGAGGGTGGCGAACACCCGAGGGTGCCCGCTCACCGCCTCCGTAACGTTCTTGCCGCCGACGAGTCCGGCCCGGACGAGTTGGTACGTGTCCGCCCGGTACAGGCCCGAGCAGGCCGGGCAGACCGTCGCCCGCCGGTTCCCGCACGCGGTCAGCAGACGACCGCCGTAGACGGCCGACCCGTACGAGAGCAGGGCCTCGCCCGTGGTCGTGTCGAAGACGGTTGCCCCGCCGACCAGGTGAATCGGGTTGGTGCAGCCACCGAGGCGGACGATGTTGCGGCGCCAGGCGGCGAACTCGGGGTCCGACGCCCTGGCGACCAAGGCGGCAGCGCTCTTCGGCAAGGTCGTGAAGGTCGTGGTCATCGCCGACCACCGCCCCCGCCGAACGCCTCCCACATCACGGCCGAGATACCCTCCGGCCGGGTCTTGGCGCTGAACCGGAGTGTCGGGTCCGTGAGCCAGAGGGCCGCAGCGTGCCCCGGACACACATGCTGCTCGGCGCCGTCGAGCCCGACCAGGACGACGCGTTCGTGTCCGGCACAGGTCGGTGTCTCCGGGTCGTTCCCCCTCAGGTCGCAGTCGGTCAGAGGGGATTTGCGCGAATGATGCGCGGTGGACAAAGTGTGAGTGCTCCTTTCACTGCTCATGTGGCGGATGGAGTGGGTTCCTGACGGGGTCGGGTTTGGCGACTTCGCGCCCCGTCGGGAGCCCTTCGTACGGGCGATCACCGCTGCTCCTTGGGCGGCAGCGCGACGACGCTGTACGTGATCGGTCCGAAGTCACGGCGTGCGTTGTAGTAGCCCTCGCCGATGTCCTCCACGGGCACGCCGAGCGGTGCGGCGACGTGCTCCGCACCCTCCCTGCGAGTGCCGGAGTCAGGGGCGTCGACGAAGACACCGAAGGACGCGTAGCGCGGGACGAGGACAGCGGGATTGGCGGTCAGGAAGTCCACCAGCTCATGGAGACCTGCGATGAACGCGGCACGGTCGCCGGAGCGGATGACGTACTCGGACACGGCTTGTCCTTTCCTTGGGTCATGGGGTCGGTTCAGAAGCGGAGTTGGCCGAGGAACCCGCTCACGCCGTCGAGGAAGGCCTGTACGGCAGGTGCGGCCACGGTGCGCGAGAGCAGGAAGCCGAAGGTCCCGCAGAGCAGCAGGTCGGCCAGCCGCAGGTACCGGATGCGCAGGAGGAACCAGATCAGGAGGCCGAGCAGCAGCACGGCCGACATGGACACCAGCACGGCAGTCCCCTCTCACGGCGCTTCGACGTGCAGTTCGGACAGGACGGGGGTCAGGTACGCGTACTCGGCCGCGATGGCTTCGGCCTCCGCCTCGGTGAGCAGGTGGGAGCGGGCACGCTCCCAGCCGTCGCCGGAGGCGAGGACCGCCGTACCGGCCTGTTCCGGAGTGATGGCCTGCGCCGCCTTGAGCGCGTCGGGGTTGAGGTCACCAAGTGCCATCTCCGCCGTACCGAGGTCGGCTACGCGGTGACACACACGCCCGCCGAGTTGCGCCCGAAGCGCGGTGACACCCGGCCCCAGGTCGGAGCCGACGCGCTGGCCGGCGACGACGAGGAACACCCCCAGTGCTGCGCCGAGTTGGGCCAGCCGGATCAGTGCGGTACCGGCCGCCTGCGCTTCGTCCTTCTCGTTCCGGCTCGCGACGAGAAACAGTTCCGCGATCTCGTCGACGATCACGACGACGGGAACCGGACGTTCCTTCTCCGGCAGGCCCCAAATGTTGCGCACACGTGCCGCACGGCAGACGGTCATGCGGTCGAGCGTCAGGTCCACGAGTGCGGTGAGAAGCCTGACCGCCTGTTCCCGATTGGTCGCCAGCGCCGACAACCGCGGTTCGTAGAGGGACAGTTCCATGCCGCCCTTGCAATCGATCCCGACCAGTGCGACGGGTTGCGGGGCCAGGCCGGCTACGAGCGCGTTGATCAGCGTCGACTTGCCGGAGCGTGTGGCACCGACGATCAGCCAGTGCGGCACGCGGCGCAGGTCGACCACCCATGCAGCCCCGGTCTCCAGCGCACCGACGGTCACCCGGAGCAAGTGCCCAGGCCCCCGCTTTCTCGGCGCTTGAGGAGCGGCCAACGGGTCGGCCGCCGAGGCGGTGATCCGTACGACCCCTGGCTTCCAGGAGGTCACGCGTACGGCGTGTACTCCCCAGTCCTCCGCCATGGCGGGTGCCGCCTTGACGAAGTCTTCCGGTACCTGGCCCGGCAACAGCCGCACCAGAAGCCAGAATCCGCCGGAGGTCGGGCGTATGAGGCCGCGTCGGGGCACGCGCGGTTGTGGGGGTGGCGCTCCGTTGCCGACGAGCCCGGACACGACGGTCAGGGCAGGCCGACGGCTCACGGCGAGCCTGCACCCGGCCATCAAGGGCCGCCAGGTGGACATCACCCGGAGGGCCACGGCCGGGAAGCCGAGTAACAGCCACCAGGCCACGGGGTAGCGGCGGCGCAGGGCCGGGCCCGCGAGAAGCAGGCCCGACACCAGCACTGCGGCCACCACCAGAACCCAGCTCGGCCAGGTAGTACCGGCCGAAGTGGTGGAGGCCAGGTTCATCACTGCCCGGCCCCCTTCGCCGCCGAAGCGGGAGCGCTCAGGGGCCGGATCTCCGCCGCGCGGAAGGCGATCCCGTGCCGCCCGTCGTTCTCCCACGGCGTGGCGACCAGATCCCGCACGGCCACCGGCATGCCGAGCTGCACACCGGACGGCTCCCCGGCCACGCTCACATTCACGACGTCCGCCGACGCTCCGGCCATCAGGCAGAGGCCGACTTGGTACATGGTCTTCCCGGTCTCGCGGTCGACGCGGAGCTGACCGGTCTCTCGGTTGGCAACCCGCGGAGCCGGGGGCACGGCGCAGATGATCCCCGTGAACTTCGCGGTGTCGATCGGAAGGCTTGCCACTGTTTGGAACTCCTCATCTCTGACACCTGAAGGCCGATCCTTCAGGTTGCTAGACAACCCGTAGTACGGGTTGTCAACCGTCTTGTTGGTGAGAGACGCTGTCCACGTCCACGGACGTGGACAACCGCGCAACAGGTAGCGAGAGACGATCAGGTCCACGGAGGGCCCACATGCCACCGAAAAACACGCAGCCGAAGTACCGGCAGATCGCCGACTACCTGCGCGAAGGCATCCTGGACGGCACGTTCCCGGCCGGCCAACCGCTCCCATCCGAGGAGGCGTTGGCGAAACAGTTCGGCGTGACGCGTCCCACAGTCCGCCAGGGGCTCACGGAACTGAGGGCATCGGGTCTCGTCGAGGCGATCATGGGCAGGGGCACATTCGCCCGTTCACCCCACAGCCGCCCGAGCTTCACGCGCCCGCGCGGAGTGCGCCTCGCCTCCGACGGCCGATACGTCGAGGCCGACGGCATCCGCTGGACGGACGCCGAGCCGCCTGTAGCCACCCGCACGGACGCCCCGTTGGCCCTGGCGGACCTCCTGCGCATCCCACCGGGCGAGCCGATGTTCACGTACGACGCACTACAGACCGCGGACCAAGGCCACCTGCGCCAACTACACCGCACCTACGTGCCGTTCTCGGTCCTGGTCGACACCAAGTACGAGGAGGAGGCACCACCGCCAGCGCCGGAGCTCTACAGCGCACTCGCCGAACTGGGCCACGAACTCCACTTCACGGAGTACGTCCGCCCCCGCATGCCCTTGCCGGACCAGGTCCAGGCACTCAGGCTTCCCGAGGGTGTCCCACTCCTACACGTCATCCGCGTGACGCTCGACGCGACAGACAAGCCACTGACCCTTGAGGAGTTCCACCTCCCTGGCGACGAGTTGGAGCTGTCGTTCAGGTTGTAGCCGAACCCCAGTTGGCTCAGACCTTCTCTACGTCATCAAGGCGGCTCGCTCCGCTCACCGCGCGGCCCGGCCCCCGGCCGGGCCTGCGCTCCTGTCTCCGCCCCGCTCCAGCCCGGCCGGCGCCCGCACCGCGCGTCAGGCGCTCAGCCAACTGATGCCAGAGAAGTGGTACGTCGTGGCTGGGGCGGCCGGCTCCACGGCTTTACGGAGCCACTTTGGCGCGAGCCTCTAAGATCATGGCCCCAACGTCGTGCTTTACCGGGCAGGTCCACAGACTGCCCGACGCGCCGGAAGCTTACGGGGCCATGATCACTCGCGCCAAAGCAGCACCACCCCAAAGCCGCTCCGCCGACCGCGTTGTGCCACGCGCCCGTTTACCGAGGTGACCTTCGAAGCTCACGGATGAAGAGGTCACTGAGGTTGAACTCGCAGTGGCGGGCCGGTAGATCATCCGGCGCCCATGAGTAATCCGGTCTCGGTGAGGCAGCCGTCGATCAGCTCTGCCCGG
>NZ_JBSFUU010000092.1:0-37968 GCF_053591955.1 Streptomyces sp. NPDC002845
ACGTCTGTTCGCAGCCGGGCCCAGTTCGCCCGACCCACCCACGCATGGTCTGTTTCACACCGCTTCGCGCAGATCATTTCGCTGAGAAAACGTCACTGGCCCGAACGGAGCGGGTAAGTCCAACCTCGGCAGGGCTGTGGACCTGATCAGTACGATCGTCGGGCACTACAGCGGCCGACCAGCAGCCGACCGGCTGGACCTGTACACCCGGGCAGGACGCTTCGGAGCCGCATCCTTCACAGCCTCCATGAAGATCGAGCTTGACCAGGGCTGGGAGTGGGAACTGGTCGCCGCTTTCGTCAGAGCTGCTTTCGTGTGCGGCGCGGACAGCGCCTCCTCCCCCAGCCTGCCGACCCGGGATCAGCTGGACGCCGCCATACGCGACCAGCTCGATCCCGCATCGCTGTCCCCGCTGTGGACTGGCACACTGCACGTGCGCTATGACGCGGCCTGGAGCCAGCCGTGGTTCGCGGCCTGGGAGTTCACTCACGACGACACCACATGGCAGATCCAGCTCGTGGGCGGCTCAAGCTTCCTGCGCCTGAGCCCGGCCGAAGCCCGAGGAAGAGGGCCCAACCAGACCCGGAACTTCAGCCACTGGTGGCAGCAGTGCCCCGAAGGCTTGGGGGACTTCACCAAAGTACTCCCGCACGGATCCGAGGCTCTGACTTTCAGCGTGACGCCACCGAATGACGGATCCAGCCCGCTGCCCACCACCCTGCTGGATCTGGCGGCCAGGCTGGGCGAACGCGACATCGACAACCGGTCCTTCGACTTTGTCCAGGTGCTGGCCGCGATCCTGCGCCAGGGCATCGTGGTCACCGACAACCGCCGTCTCCCGCTGGAGCGCCGCTTCCCCTACCAGGCCCTCCAGCATCCCTTCGACCTGCGCGACGGCAGTGGGGCGGCCGGCGAGTTGTACCGGTGCAAGAACGGCCCGCTCGCGCTGCGCCAGCGCTACGCACAGGCCAAGGCACTGTTCACCGATCTGACCGGCCGCGCCCTGGGTGTGCAGGCATCCCCGGACCCCGAGGAGCCCGGCACCATGCTCATCGATGTCACCGTCGTCGACGGTGACCACGAAGTGCCCATCGCCTTCGCCGGGGCCGGTATCCAGGAAGCGCTCCTGCTGAGCACCCTGCTCACCGGTGAGCCCGGCCGTGTCATCGTCCTCGATGAGCCGGCCGTCAACCTGGAGCCGACCCTCCAGCGACGCCTCATGCCGGTGCTCAGCGCCCGCGCGCAGTGCATCGTGATCACCCACAGCGCCGATCTGGTACCCGCCAGCACCCCAGCGGACCTCTCCCGCATCGTGCGGTTTGCCCCGCACCCGTCAGGCACTCAGGTCTACCGTGTGCCCCATGGCCTGTCGGCGCAGGAGCAGACCAGATGGCTGCAGCGTCTCGGCGCAGCCGAGGCCCGCACTCTTCTGTTCGCCGCTGGAGTCATCCTGTGCGAAGGCGCGACCGAAACTGGTGCCCTGAGCCGGTGGTGGGACAGCACCCACTGCCCCGAATGGGGCTCCCTGAGCGCCGCCAACATCTGCCTGATGAAGGTCGACGGGGACGCGGCTTTCGACGTCTACGTCGACTATCTCAGGGCCTTCGGCATCCCCTGGGCCATCGTCGCCGACGGACCCGCGCTGAGCCACGGCAGCCGCCTGTACAAGCACATCGCGGCCAAGAGCCTGCTCCCAAGCGGCCAGCCAGCCCCCAGTGACGCCTTCCCTCGCTGGAAGGACTACTGGGAAGAAGCAGGTGTGTTCACGTTCGCCCGCGAATTCGGCACCGACGGCAACAAGGGCGGCGAATTCGAAGCCCTGCTCGCCGAGCTCGACGCCGAACTGTACAAACAGGCCAAAAAGGAGCACGGTCGGAGCAAGCCCCGCGTCGGCGCCCACTTCGCAGCAGCCCACCCCACACCGCCCGCCACAGTCACCGACACCTACCGCCGCATCCGGAAACACCTGGACACCACGCTGGGGTCATAAGGTGACGCGCGAGACTGCGGCGCGGGACCGACCGCGTCGGGGCCCGACGCACCAGGCGCTTGGGGGAGTCTCCTGGAATCCCACCTGAACCGAGGACAGCTGCCGCGCCCAGGTGATTACGGCGGGCAAGGGACGGCCGGGCGATCGAGCACTTCAGGTCCGGACGGTGTCAACGTCACCGGCGTTGACCAGTGCCTCCCGTAGCTCCTGGAGGGCGGCAGGGCGTTCGGCCTCGGGGAGGGCCGCCGCAGCATCCAGGAGGGTACGAGCGTGCCGGCGGACGGCCTCGACCTGCCACGGCTGCACGGGGTAGGCGACCAACTGCGCGGCCAGGAGCAGTGCGTCCGGGCTGTGGGGGTGGCTGGCTGCACGTTCAGCAACGAGGTCGGCGTTGGTCAGGGCTGGGCTGTGCTCGGCACTCGATCGAGTTAGGGGCAGCCACACGGCGTCGTCGAGCGCCGCAGCGGCGAAGGTTCCAGCGCCGGCCAGCGCGCCGGGCGGCAGGTTGGCCGCAAGCGCGGCACGCCACAGGTCCGTCGCCGCGGCGGTCTTCGGTGCCGCGGTCGCCTGGGCGGGCTCATCGGTGCCGGTGCGCGGAGTGCGGGCGGCGATCGCTTCCAGCAGCCGGGAGACCGCGGCCGGGCCGCCGGTGCCAGCCGCCAGCTCGGCCCAGGCTGCGGTCGGCTCGCCGAGGAAGGCCGGGTCGGCCATGAGCGCGTGCGCCAGGTGCTCGGCGGCGCCGCGCGCACCCGTGCGGAGCGCTTGTAGGAGCTCGGTGCGGTCCAGGGCTGCGAGCAGGGGCGGGTAGGGCGGTCCCCAGCGCAGCCATGCGGCGGCGGGTGAGGGGCGGTCGGTCGGTATGCCGTACAGCTCGGCGCGGTGGTCGGCCGCGAAGGCGGGCGCGTAGCGGTGCAGGGTCGGCAGGTACACCCCGACGGCGCGCACCACCCGTTCCTCGCTGCTGCGGGCGGTGATGGCGCCCGCCACCACCTCCAGCACCTCCTGGGGCATCGGTCCGGCAATACGGGCGCGGTAGATGGCGTACTCCAGCAGGCACTGCAGCGCGCGCACCTCCGGATCGTCCGAGCCCAGCAGCATCTCCCCTTCCACCTCTGGCGGGACGGCAGGGGCCATGCCGTCTCCCTCGGCGGGGTCGGCGCCGTCTGGGGCCTGAGTTCCGGCGGTCTGGGTGAGGACGGCGGCCAGGGCGTGCAGGTAGTCCAGCGTCCGGGGAAGATCGTCGGCGAGGTCGCCGCCAGAGCGCCACGTCCGGGTCAGCAGGCCGAACAACGCCTCGTCGGCGAGGTGCACCACGCCGGTGCGGAGACCGGAACCTGCGGCCGGTCCATCTCTACCGGCATCGGCGCCTGCGGGCGGGCCAGCCACGGCGCGGTGCACGTCGAGCGCCGCAGCGGCGGCCTGAGCCGGTCCATGGGGGAAGGCTCCGGGCCATTGCACGGCCGCAGCAAGGTAGATCGCGGCGAACTCCGGCCGCTGAAACGCCTCAAGGACCGCAGGCACATCGCTCGTCCAGCCGGCCGGGTCGGCCTTGACCAGCCGGTGCACGAGCAGGATGGCCCTGGCGGGGGCGGCGTCGATGTCATCGGCCGCGGCGAGCCGGGCGGCGGTCGCCACCGGCCCGTGCTCGGCAGCCCACTCCACCAGTTCCTCCGCCTCCAGCAGAAGCGGCTTGATCGGCTCCAGCTCCACCACGGTGCGCGGGTCGGCGGGCCCCTCGGGGACCAGGCGGTGCAGCGCGGTCATCACCGGCTCCCAGCCGGTCAGCAGCCGTGCCGGCAGCGCCGGTGACCAGTCCCACACGCGCAGCCACCCCGCCAGCGGTTCCCGGTTACCGTCCGCCCGGTCGGCATCAGGGGGAAGGATCTGATCCACCAGCTCGGCGGGCGGCGGTGCGCCCAGGGCTGCGCGTGCCGCCTCCTCCACGCCGACGGCGCGGTCGGGCGGGCAGGTGTGCAGCACCACCTCGACGAGCCGGGCCGTCTCCGGGGCCGGGTAGCCGACCAGCACACAGGGCACGAGCGCGCTGGCCTCCTGCCACCATTCCTCCTCCCCGCTGGCCGGCCCGCCACCGGGCACGGGGGCACCGCCGGCGGGCGGGAAGTGGGTCAGGTGGGCGGCGAGAAGGCGGCCGTGCAACCATGCGTCGGCATGGGTCAGGCGCTTCCACTGGTGGGTGCGCTCGGCCAAGCTCGCGCCAGCGGCCGCGTCGACTGCGGCCAGATCCAGGACGGTGCGTGCCAGGCGGGGCCCGCCGGACGTCGCACTGTCACCCACGTGCACCTGGTCGAGGTCAAAGTCGCCGAAGACGATCCGTCGGGCCTCCGGATCGGTCAGCTCAAGGTCTTGGCGCAGCAACCCGGTCACCACAGCGCGGATCATGCGCACCCGCGGGTGTGCCCCACCACGGAGGCTGGCCGGGTAGGCGGTGCGCACCAGTTCCCGCAGCAGGCGCGCCACCTCGTGGCCCTGCATGGACATCCGGCTGGTCATCGTCGACGCGATCCGTTCCTCGATCCTCGCATCCTCGATGGCGAGAGCGACGAGGTCGGCCTCCTTCCCGCCAGCATTCGCGCGCTCGAAGGCGGCCTCGCGCTCAGCCGAAGCCTCCCGCCGGACCGCACTGACTGCGTGCTCGCCATCCACCGCTTCGGCCAGCAGTCGCTCCGTCACGAGGATCCAGTTGCAGTCCCGGACGGCCAGTGGGACCGAGAGCGCCCACTGGATTGCAAGGCGCAGCGTCCACGCGGTCTCCCAGCTGTGGGGTTCCGCCCTGGCACCGGTGAACTGCTCAAGCAGGGCATGTACCTGCGGTGCCAGGACGATCCCGTCCCGGGCGGCCAGCCGCAGGAACCCGTTGGCTGCTTCCCGGCCGACGGCAGTGATGTCCTCGGCGTGGCTGGCCAGCCAGTCACGTGCGGCGCCCGGGTCTGAGGTGGTGAGGTGCTCGAGGAACGGGGCGGCTGGCCAACGCCACTCAGTGGCTGGATCCGGCATTAGCAGATGCGCAGCGTGTTCCTGCAGGAGGGGCAGCCACGCCGACGACGGCTTGGAGCCAAAGAAATAGGCGGTGGCGCGCGGGTCCGCCCACCGTGCCAGCTCCAAGGCGTCCCCTGGGCCCGGGTCCGCGAGCGCGGCCAGCTCCAACACCCGTGCTGCCCGGCCAGGCAGCGGCACCAACAGTTCCCGGGCCGCCGCCAGGACCTCCCCGTATAGTCGCACGGCCCGCCCGGGATCTGCGGCGCCGCCGTGCAGTGTGCCCGACGTCGCCCCGTACACCCGGCCCCACACCTCCAGTGCCACTTCCTGTTCCGACCCGAGCATGACGCCCATCAGCCGCTCTGCAATGCCACGGGCACGGCCGCGGTGGTAGCCGCCCGGCCGCCCCAACTCCCCGCGGAGCACCTCGGCCGCTTCCACCACCCGCTCCCACGCCTCCGACGCGGAAGCCTCGGCAGACAGCCCCTCGACGGGAGCAGCATCGGCTGCCGGGGAGCAGGCGTCCACCGCGTCCAGCAGCTCACGGGCCGCAGACTTCAGCCCCACCACGACCGGGGCATCGGACAGGCTCAGCAGCGCATCAACCGCGCCCCGCAGACACGACTCGGCGATCTCCCCAGGCCGCTCCAGCCCCACCCCGGCCAGCACGCGCCGCGCATCCCGCAGTAGCCCCAACGCCCGCACGCCCGCTTCGCCCTGAGTCACCAGGGCCCCAGCAAGAACCTCGTCGATCTTGGGAACGTCCTCGCCGACCAGCGGCGCCACCTCGTCACTCACCCGGCACACCGTAGACCCACACCGCCCCGCCCCGGGTCAGCTTGCCGTACGTCAGATGAGCCCTTCGACAGCCAGCCCCCGGCGAGTCGGACTGCGTCGGTCCCAAGTCTCCACTCGCGCCTCATGGGATGTCCCTCCGACCGTGACGTACGCCGAACCCCGGTGTTACGGCGCGGGTAGTCGGGATGTGCGCCGACCGCGAGGCGGGTGCCGCGGGCGGCATGGGCCCCGAGTTCGTACAGGGCGATGGGCTGGACAGCGACCGCGCAGAACCAGAAAAGGATCACGTCGGCGATGCGGAGGTGTTCGTACTCCCAGGCGTAGGCTTCGAGGCGCGGATTGAGGACGACGGCCGGGGAGCCGATCGCGTCCAGCGGAAGCACGGCGCGGCGCTGCAGTTGGGGCAGCCGGTGATGAACCGCCCATGGCCTGCAACGTCGCCCGCATCGCCGACTGGATCAACACCACACCGACAAACCGCCGCCGATCAAGTCACTTCCGCGCCCTGTGCACCGCCGCTACATGACCCCACCAACATCGCCAACAACGAAGCCGAGATCATGCGCGCGCTCGGGGAGGCACCTCTCCAAGGAGAAGACGATCAGGTTCGCGGCCATGATGCCTGACATGGACACCGAAGTGGCCATGAAGATCGTCGAACAGTTCCCCGAGTTCAGGAAGTTCGCCACGGACGCCTTCGGCGCCATCGAGAAGGCCCACGAGGCCACTCTCGCGGACGGCATGCACAGCCTGGATCAGGTCTACCAGGCCCTCCGGGAGAACCGGGAGATCTTCGAGCGGGAACTCCGCAGGGACGACCTGACCTGGGAGCAGAGGAAGCACCTCCTCGAACTCATCCAGGAAACGGCAAGACTTGCTTCTCAGAAAGGACACCGAGCACAAGCGCCACGTGGACGGTCTGCTGAAGAAGACCATAGTCGGTGTCGGTTCCGCGCTCGCTCTGGGTGTGGTCTTCGTCGGAGGCCGGATCCTGGCCCAAGGCAAGGAAGAACCCGATGACTCCGGGGAGTCGTGAGAACCGGCGGGCGGCGCCGGTCCGTGATCTCGGTGACCGTCTCATCGACCGGGCCGCGCTGGGCTATGACCCCCGCTGAGCGCGGGGGCGTTGTCAGTGGTGTACGTCAGACTCGGAACACGGCACACACCCGTGCGGGCCGTCTGTCCACGACTTCGCTCCTCTCCACCCGCAAGGAACGGTCATGGCACATCTGCACAAGCAGTTCGACGACCTGCTCACCCTGATCAACGTAGATCCCGACATCCTCACGGCGACGCGCGAACGTCTCGCGCTGGCCCGCAAGTTGGCCGAGCAGCACCCCGAGGGCCGTACGTCGTACAGCTCGGGTTCGATCCCCGTTGGCACCCACATTCAGCCGCACGCGGGAGCGGTCAGCGACGGGGACGGCGGGATCATCCTGGACCGTGTCCGGCACCCGGAGCTCGGTCCTGACGGCGAAGGGGAGGCCCCGCACGCCGTTACCGACGAACTCATCGCGTTCATCGGTCCGAAGCTCCGCGACCCGGAGCGCACCCCGTCCTACCCCAAGGCGCGGGTGTGCACGTCCCGGCGGGGCCTCAAGATTCACTTCGGCGCTCCGGTCAACGGCACGGACGTCACGGTCGATCTCATCGTGGCGCTGCGCCGCCGCGAGGGGCGCGGGCTGTGGATCCCCGACCTGGAGCGGGCCCCGGGCTCCAAGAAGGCATGGAGCGCCAGCGACCCCCAGGGCCACGTGGAGCTGCTGACGTCCGGCGCCGACGCCCTGCGGCGCACCCGGCGCCGTGCCATCCGCATCCTCAAGGCGTGGAATGCTCAGGCCACGAAGCCAGGCTTCTCCTCGCACCAACTCTCCGTGTGGGCCTACGAGTTCGTCGAGCCGAGAATGGGCCTCGTCGGCGCGGTCCACACGGTGCTGCTGGAGGCCGCCCTGCGCCTCCAGCGCGGCGAGCCGACCAAGGATCCGCGCTCCGTCTCGCCCGACCTCAAGCCGCTGATCCCCGACGCGGACGCCGAGCGGCGGCTGCGGGCCGCCGCCGACAAGCTCGCGAAGGCCATCGCCGACCCCGACGACATCGACACGGTGGCGGAGGTCCTGGAGCACCTCTTCCCCAAGACGATGCGTGAACGCGAGCGCGCCTTCTCCGCCGCCTCCACTCCCCTGAGCACCACCGCCAGCCTCGGTCTCGCGGGCGCGAGCCTGCTCCTCCCCAAGACGCGCTCGTGGCGGGAGGTCACGGCCGTTGAGCGGTGACCGGCGTCCCGCGCGCCGTCCTTGGTTCGCCCGTCCCATGGCCCGCGCCGAGCTGCTGACCGGGATGCGCTCAACGGGGCTCGACGTGCGCGAGGTGGACAAGCCCGCCGACTTCGCGTCCGGGTTCACCGTCCAGGTGTACCCGCACGTGCGGATCCTGCCCTCGCACAGTCTCCGCATCGTCTTCGCCCCCGGCGATCCGGCGGTCCCCCGCGTCCACGCACGCGGACCCGACTGCCCCGCCCACCGCAACCCCGACGGTTCCCTGTGCCTCTGGTACCCGAAGGACGCGCCCTCGCGCCGCTGGTCGCCCGGTGACGGCGGGCGGCTCCTCGTCGCGATCATCGTCCGCCATCTGCGCTGGGAGTCTGCCTATCGCGCCACCAGCATCTGGCCGGGCTTCGAAGCACCCCACGGCCACGGTTCGCCGGGCCTCGACGAACAGGACCAAATCATTGGCTGACGCGATCAAGGCCTTCGGCCCCTACGCCGCCGTTCTCGCCGCACTCGTGACCGGCCTCATCCTCGGCGTCCAGGCGCGGATCAGCCGCCGCGCCCAGTTGCGGGAGCGGAAGCAGGAACTGTTAGCGAGCGCGTACGAGGTGAGCATCCAGTACGCGGAGATGGCGTACGCCGTGCGGCGCCGCCGCGCGGACGCCGCCGCCGAGGAGCGGGTCCGCCTGTCGGAGCAGCTGCGGGAGATCCAGGCCAGACTGACCTGGCACGAGGCGTGGGTCCGCTTCGAGGCCCCGGAGGTGGGCGCCGCGTATGACGAACTCGTCGCCCGTACGCGGACGGTGGCCGGGCGGAGCATGAAGGATGCGTGGCTCTCGCCCCCAGTGGCGGACGACACGGCGATGGTGATCCCGACGTCGGTCGTCGACCTGCGGGCGCTGGCGGATGTCCGCGAGCGGTACATGGCCGCGGTGGAGGCGCACCTTCGCCCCCCGGGGCCGCGCCCGCCGCCTCCTCCCGCGCGTCCCGCGCCCGCGCCGCGCCATGCCACCCCCACCCGTGCCCGCTCCCCCGGCCGTTGGGACGGCCCCCGGTGCTCCCGGCGGCCCCGCGGGCGGGTCGCCGTGACAACTACGCGGTGAATTCCGTGCACTTGGGGAAGTGCTGGGATCACATCCACTGGTGAAGTCCGCCCCAACCCGGGCGGATCGCTCAGGGAGAGAGGTCGAGCACCCGGACGTCGGCCACGTCCCAGGCCTTGGGCTGGACGGTGGCGACGCGTGCCCCATCCAGGCGCTCGGGGCCGGGCATGGCCACATGGTGGGTGTGGCACCAGCCCAGAGACCGCTCGTGGCCCGAGGCGGCCAAGACGGCGGCGAGATCGAGCGGATGAAAAACCACCTGGTCGAGCATGCCGAGGTGGCCGGCGAGTCCGGTGCGTACCCGGTCCGCTTCGGCGAGTGCGGCCAGCGCGACGTGGACGCGCCAGGCCCCGGTCTCGGCGGCCTGGTACAGAAGGCGGGAGGCCAGGACGTTGCCTGAGCCCAGAGCGAGCAGCGCGCTGTCGTCGAGGACTACATCGACAGGGGCGACAGGGTTCACGCGGCGCTGCCGAGCCGGCGCGTGAGCTCATCGTCCGCTGCGCGGTCCTGCTCGGGATCCGGGGCGTAGCCGGAGAGCGCGTGCAGGACTTCGAGGGTCTTCGCGACCTGCTCGTCCCGCTCGCTCTGCGTGAGGGTGTGGGTGGCGAATTCGCCGACGAGCCCCGCGATCGTGGTGTCCTTCTCGGCGGCCAGGATCGCCAGCCGGTCCCGGATGCTGCTCTCGACCTTGATCGTTGTGTGTGCCATGCCTGACAGAATACATCGGGTATACCCGCCCGGGGAGGTGATTGAGGTA
Organism: Streptomyces sp. NPDC002845; assembly: GCF_053591955.1. Lineage (NCBI taxonomy): Bacteria > Bacillati > Actinomycetota > Actinomycetes > Kitasatosporales > Streptomycetaceae > Streptomyces > Streptomyces sp. NPDC002845. The sequence continues at coordinate 9,913 of NZ_JBSFUU010000092.1, forward strand.
GCTGCTTGAGCCTCCTCGGTCAGGGGCCGAGGGGACGGCCAGTAGGTATGATTTCGCAAGCGCGGCCCCGCAGTCCGACTCCTGAGCGACCTCCCTTCCACCGGCGTGCGTCCGGTGCCGCTCAGGCCTCTGTACCCTTGAAGTAGTCGCCCCGCCTGAACTTCTCCGACGCCTCGCTCCAGTCCTCGGGGTGGGAAATGGGCAGCAGCCGGTGCTGCTGCTCGTGAGTGCTGTCGTACGGCGTCTGCGCCTCGAGATTCATCCTGCTGTGGTCCTTGATGAGGAGCATCTCGACGACCTGCGCCGCGGTCTGCAGATCCGCGTCGATGGACCCCGCCGAGATGTCGGCGGGGGAGTGGACTGCGTCGCCGGACCCGTCGAGGTCGACGTAGAACCCGGCCATCTTCTCCTCGTTGGCGCGCCGGCCGGCGGTCTCCGCTTCGCTCTTCTTCTGCGCGAGGAAGGCATTCCAGCCGTCCTGCGACTCGTCCTCCGGGTGCTCGATCGCCCCGTAGTCGCCCCAGAACGCGGCGAGCTCCTGGCCGAGACGAAGGACTCCATGTACTTCACCGCGTGGTGGCGACCGTCCGACGCGAGCCGCGGCACCTCCCGCGCATCCTCGGATCCGGTGCTCCAGGCCTGCTCGAAGCTCTCGTAGATCCAAAGCGCCTTGCCCAGCTCCTTCTGCGCGAGGACCGTGAGCGAGCGGGCCGCGTTGTCCATGAGCGCCTTCCAGAAAGTGCGCGCTGTGTTCGGACGCATCTTCACAGCGCGATTCTCCCGCAGTGCAGATCTGGTCGGTCACGCATCAAGATGATGCAATCGGCAGGACTCACGAGTTCCGGTTCAACCTTTGATCGACCAGCGGCCTGACCTGCGAGGACACTCGCTTACGAGCCGATGTGAGGGTCGCTCATGGCCGTTACGGAACATGGTGGAGTTCCGGCATGGAGGAACCTCTGGGAGTGGCAAGAAGTAGCCTGATTACTCCCTGGGAGCTGCAGGACGATCCGGGGCTCAGCCGGTCGATCCGAAGGCGGCGGCTGGTGCGCGGCTCGATGCATCGGCTAGAACAGTGGCAATCGACCCCCTCCCAAGCCTCTCTACGATGCTCAAATGGGAGGGGCCTCTTTCTTTCCGGGGTGCGAGTGAAGCCGAGCCTGTCCGTGGGGGAGCAGGTCGCGCTCCTGGCCCGCCGTGGCCTCGTCATCGACGACGAGGCCGTCTGCGCGGCGTTCCTCGGCTCGAACAACTACTACCGGTTCTCCGGATACGCTCGCTACTTCCAGCGAGCTCCCCACATGGGCGACGATACGTTTGCGCCCGGCACGACGTTCGCTGAGATCCGCCGCGTCTACGAAGCGGGCGAGGCGCTACGCACCGCGCTCAGCCAACCTCTCGCGCGCGTCGAGCTCCTGCTGCGCACGCATGTCGCCCGAGTGATCGCCGACGGGCATGGTCCGTACGGCAGCTTCCTTGAGCAAAGCTTCTACACCGACGTCGGCAACGTTGAGCCGACAGTCGAGTCGTGCCTGCGCGACATCGAACGCAGCAAGGACCGCCACATCCTGCGGTACAGGGGCACCGAAGGTGACCGTGCCGACTACAGCGAGCTGCCGGTGTGGTCCGCCGTTGAAGCGTGGTCGTTCGGAACGCTGTCCAAGGCCATCGAGCGTGGAGCCGGCGGCACGCTGGCCGACGCCGTGGCGACCAGCGTCGGGGTCGCGAAGGCCGGGTTCGCTTACCGTGGAAGGTCGTTGGTCTACCTGCGCAACCGGTGCGCCCACCACAGCCGGCTGTGGCACCACTCGGTCCTCGACGCCGGCCCTACGCCGAACAATGTGCGTAGCAAGGCGAAGCGGGTGGCGGGGCAGTTCGAGCCGCGCTCGGTTCTCGATGTCATTGCCTCGCTTGACGACGTGGCCATACGCGGCAAGGCCGCTGATCCCGTGCTCCCGCAGGTCGTCGAGCAGCACCCCCGTGACAGCTCGTTCCGGGAGGGACTGGCACGGCCTCAGAGCCCGCGCGATCACAGGGCATGAATCGGTCCTGGGCAGGGGTTCCTATCCTGGGCAGGGTTCCTATGCGGCGTCACCCGGAGGCGTGGGGCATCAGCGCCCAAGCCACTGCTGCAACGCGGTGATGCTGCGCGAACTCATTCCGAACAGCCCGGCCGGACGCGGTCGCCGCGGACAAGGCGTACTCGCCCCGCGCCAACCGCGCCCACCTGCGACGACGCCACATCAAGGCGGTCATCCCGGAGAAGAAGGACCAGGCCGCCAACCGCAAGAAGGGCAGCCGGGGCGGCCGACCCGTCACTTTCGACGCCGATCTTTACCGTGACCGCAACACCGTCGAGCGACTGATCAACCGGCTGAAGGACTGGCGCGGCATCGCCACACGCTTCGACAAGACGCCCGAGAGCTATCTCGCCGGCCTCGAACTGCGCGCCTCGATGATCTGGCTCGGAGAGCTCTTGCAAGCAGCCGATTGATCACGACATCACACAGGCTCTAGTCCAGGTGTGGAATCCTCGGCCCGTCTTCCGCCCCAGCTCGCCCGCCGCGACCTTGTCGCGCAGGAGCGAGGGCGGGGCGAAGCGGTCGCCGAGGGTGCGGTGCAGGTGGTCGGCGATGGCCAGGCGTACGTCGAGGCCGACCAGGTCGGTGGAGCGCAGCGGGCCCATGGGGTGGCCGTAGCCGAGTTCCATCGCGGTGTCGATGGCGGTGGCGTCGGCGACGCCCTCCTCCAGCATGCGGATCGCCTCCAGGCCGAGGAGGACGCCGAGGCGGCTGGTGGCGAAGCCCGGGGAGTCACGTACGACGATGTCGGTCTTGCCCAACGCCCGTACGTAGAAGAGGACTTGAGCGGTCACCGTGGTCGTGGGGCCGGTGACGACCTCGACCAGCCGGGAGCCCGGTACGGGGTTGAAGAAGTGCATCCCGAGGAAGCGTTCCGGGCGCTGGAGGGCGGCGGACAGCTCGGTGACGGAGAGGGAGCTGGTGTTGCTGGCCAGCACGGTGCGTTCCGAGACGGCGCGCTCGGCGGCGGTCAGTACGGACACCTTGAGGTCGGGGTTCTCGGGGACGGCCTCGATCACGAGGTCGGCCTCCAGGGGCAGTTCGAAGACGTCGGTGACGAAGTGCAGTCTGCCGAGCACGTCGCCGGGCGGTACCGGCAGCTTGTCGCGTGCGGCGGCCCGGTCGAGGCTGTCCGCGATGCGCGAGCGAGCGGCGTCGGCCGCCGCGGCCGAGCCTTCGACGACCACGACCTCGCTGCCGGCGGTGGCGAAGACCTGGGCGATGCCTGCGCCCATCCGGCCGCCGCCGATCACGCCTACGCTCTTGGGAAGATGGGGAAGGGAAGTCACCTGGTCCTCCCACCGCTCAGAAACCGGCTCATCCGGTCCGTTTTGTCGCTCGACTCGAACAGCACCGCCTGAGCGAGGTCGTCGATGCACGGGTGGCCGCCGGGTGCGTCGACGACGAGCTTGGTCAGCCGCAGCGCGGTGGCGGAGGAGCGGGCGATGCGCTCGAGCAGTGCGTGCGCCCGCTCGCTCAGCTGGTCCGCGGGCACCACGTCCAAGACCAGGCCCAGGGCGTACGCCCGCTCGGCGTCCAGGCGACTTCCGCCCAGCAGCATCTGCTTGGCCACCGACCTGCCCACCAGTTCGGCAAGGCGCCAGCAGCCCCCGGCCGCGGCGATGATGCCAAGGCCCGGCTCCGGGTTGCCGAACACGGCGCTCTCGGAGGCGATCCTCAGGTCGCAGGCGTACGCCAGCTCCGCGCCGCCGCCCAGCGCGTAGCCGTCGACGGCGGCGACGGTGGGCAGCGGGAGGCGGGCGATGCGGTCGAACAGGCGGCTGTTGATGCCCAGGAGGGCCTCGTCGCGGCCGCGTTCGAGGAGTTCGGCGATGTCGGCGCCGCCCGCGAAGACTCCGCCGCTTCCGGTGAGCAGCAGGGGCTTCGGTGACTTCTCCAACTGCGCGCAGATGTCGTGCAGTTCGCCGACCATCCGGGCGTTGAGGGCGTTGCGTGCGTCGGGGCGATGGAGCATGACGATCGTTGTGTCGTCCCGTTCCTCGACGAGGATCGTGCTCATGCGTCCCCGTCCTTCTTCTCTCCGAGGACCCGGGCGAACAGCGCGTACGTCTCCTCCCAGGAGCGGCGGGCGCCGCGCTCGCTGTAACGGGGGCCGGGGAACATGTAGCCGTGCTCGGCGTCGGCGTGGACGTCGACGATCGCCCGTACGCCGTGCTCGCGCAGGGTGTCGCGCAGCGGGCGCATCGCCTCCAGCGGGGAGAGGTGGTCGGCGTCTCCGAGACCGACGTAGATGTCGCCGGTGATGCGTGCGGCGTCCTCGTACGCGAGCGGGCTGCCGTAGCGCTCGTCCATGAGACCGGACGGGTGGAAGGCGGAGCCGGCCGTGAACACTCGGGGCTGGGCAGCCATGGCGCGCAGGACGTGCCGTCCGCCCATGCAGAAGCCTACGCAGCCCATGGCGCCGTCGGCGACGAGCGGTTCGGCGTCCAGGGCGGCCACCAGCGCGGCGGTGTCCTCGACGACGTGCGAGTCGGGCAGGCTGCGCGTGGCGCGCTGGATCTCCTCCTTCGCGGCCGGGTCGTTCAGGAGCTGCTCGGTGGTCCAGTTCAGACCGGCGCCCATGCGGTGGTAGACGTCCGGCAGGACGGCGGTGTAACCGTGGGAGGCGATCTGGCGTCCGATGTCGCGCAGGGCCTCGCGTACGCCGAGGGCGTCCATGTAGATGACGACGGCGGGGTGCGGGCCACCGGTGGCGGGGGCGGTGACCAGGGTCGGCATCGGGCCGCCGGGCGTGGCGACGTCGATGGTCTTGGTGATGAACTCGCACATGGTGATCAGCTCTCCGCCACGTCGGGCCAGGACCAGACCGGGGCGCGCTTTTCGAGGACGGCCCTGGCCGCTTCGGCGGCGTCCGGGTGGGCGCCCAGCCGCAGGGTGTACACCTGCTCGGCGGCGTAGCCGGGGCGGACGGGAAGGTCTTCGGCCTCGTTGAGGGCCTGCTTGGCCAGCCGCAGCCCCAGCGGGCTCTTGGCGGCGATCCGCGCGGCGAGCGCGCGGGCTTCGCCGAGTACGGCTTGGGGTTCGAAGACCTTCTGGACGAGGCCGATGCGGTACGCCTCCTCGGCGTCGACCGGGTCGCCGGTGAAGTACATGAGCCGGACCTGGCCCTGCGGGAGCAGCCGCATGAGGTGGCTGCCGCCGCCGCAACGGCCCGCGTTGATCTCGGGCAGGCCGAACCGGGCGTCGGTGGCGGCGTACCGGATGTCGCAGCAGGCGGTGAGCACCGCGCCGGCGCCGAGCGCGGCCCCGTTGACGACGGCGATCGTCGGCAGGGCGCAGTCGAGGATCGCCTCGTACGCGGTACGGGCCATGCGCTGGCGGCGTTCGGCCGCGCTCTCGGAGGCGCTGACCGCCTCGACCGGCTGCTTGATGTCGGCGCCCGCGCTGAACAGGCGTCCGTCCGAGCGGAGGATCACCGCGTGGACGTCGGTACGGGCCGACAGCTCCCGGAAGGCGGTGGCAAGGGTTTCGTACATCTCGACGGTGACCGCGTTGACCGGCGGGCGGTCGAGGACAACCTCGGCCACCGCCTCCCGGATCTCGACGCGGACGCCGTGTGCCGTGAGTAGAGGTGGGGTCATGCCAGCCGATTCTACACACAGAAGCTAAGCCTTCCAAGGGATTCTGTATCCAGGTTTTCCTGTACTCCCTGAATGTCCAACGATTTAGGGGTCCTAGAGGGTCTATCTGGATACAGAACTAGCCCTCTCTAGCCAATCGATGACCGTCAGATCGTGCCGCGCCCCAGTCAGCGCCTTCAGCTGGACCAGGCCCGTCGGGCTGGTGACGTTGACCTCGCTCAGGCGCCCGCCGATGACGTCGATGCCGGTGAGGTACAGCCCGTCGGCACGGAGGGCGGGTGCGATGCGCTCGACGATCCGCAGGTCGTCCGCGTCCAGCCCTGTCGCTCTCGCGTCACCGCCGAGCGCGAGGTTCGCGCGGAAGTCGCCCGCGGGTGGCCGCCGCAGTACCGCGCCCAGCGGGTGCCCGTCGAGCAGCAGGATGCGCTTGTCGCCCTCGGCGACCTCGGGCAGAAACTCCTGCGCCATGACGGCGACACGGCCCCGCTCGGTCATGGTCTCCGCGATGGCGCGGGCGTTGCCGTCCCCGGGGTCGAGCCGGAGGACGCCTCGTCCGCCGTGCCCGAAGAGCGGCTTGAACACCGCGCCGTGCCGCTGCTGCCCGGCGAAGGCGAGCAGCTGTGCCGGCTCGGCGGTCACCAGGGTCGCCGGCATCAGGTCCGGGAAGCGGCAGGCGTAGAGCTTCTCGTTGGCCTCGCGCAGACCGCGCGGGTCGTTGACCAGGAGGGTGTCGCCGCGCAGGTGCTCCAGCAGGAGCGTGGTCGCGAGGTAGCCGGCGTCGAAGGGCGGATCCGTGCGGATCAGGACGGCGTCGGCCTTGTGCAGACCGAGGTCTTCCGGCACGCCGAGCGACAGCCCCGGGGTGAAGTCCGCCGCCCGCGCGCGTGCCCGCACCCTGCCGTCGCGCAGGGACAGACCGGACGGCGGGCAGTGCCAGACCTGGTGGCCCCGTTGCCGGGCGGCGCGCATCAAGGCGAGCGAGGTGTCGTGCTCCGGCGAGAGCGCCTCGACGGGATCCATGACGAAGACGAGCATGCGACGGCTCTCCTGTACCCGACGATCTTCTCCGGCCGCCGCCCCTGGCCGCGGCGAACAGTCCGACGTTCCTCATTCTGTATCCAGAATTCGGTCTTGGCTATCGGGTGATCCCACCATGAGGGAAGCCGCTACTGTGGAGTCTGTGTCCACTACTCCGCGTTCGTCCGCCGCCCAGACCGATGCCATGGGGCTTGCGTACGAGCACGTCCGCGACGCGATCCTGCAGGGCCGCCTGAAGCCGGGCGCCTGGGTCTCGCAGGTGCAGCTGGCAGCCGACCTGCAGGTCAGCCGTACGCCGTTGCGCGAGGCGCTGCGGCGGCTGCAGACCGAGGGGCTGGTGCAGCTGGACTTCAACCGCCGGATCCGGGTCGCGCCGCTGTCGATCCCGGACCTGGAGACGCTCTACTCGATGCGGCTGGTCAGCGAGCCGCTCGCGGTGCTCCTGTCCGTACCGCAGCTGACGCCGGCCGAGCTGGAGGAGCTGGAGGCCGAGATGTCGGCCATGAACACGGCGGCCGAGACGGGGGACGAGGAGGGCGCGGTCGCCCACCACCGCCGGTTTCACTTCCTGCTCTTCTCGCACACCGAGGACCGGCTGCGGACGCAGGTGGAGAGCATGTGGGACCACTCCGTGCGCTACCTGCGGCTTTACCACAACGCGCCCAGCTACCGCCTCGCCCTGATCACCATGGGCCGCACGGGACACGACGAGATCTACACGGCGGCCCGTGAGGGGCGGGCCCGCGAGGCCTCGCGTCTGGTGGCCGAGCATCTCGCCCGTACCGCCCTGACGGTGATCGCCTCGGTGGCCGGCGCGCACGACCCGAAGATGGTCCGCGAATCGCTGCGGTTCGTGTTGGAAGGGGGCGGTTAGACCCGTCTGCCCGGGCGCTCGGCTCAGCCCTCGTACGGCTCGGTCGCCCGCGCCGAGGGCCGGGCGCGGAAGGTCTCGTACCAGGTTGCGAGCCGGTCGCGGCCGGTGCGCCACTGGCGGTCGGTGAAGTCGGCCGAGCGGTAGTCGAGGTAGCCCAGCGCGCAGCCGATGCCGATGTGCCCGATGTCGAAGGGTACCTTCTCCAGGTCCTCCGCCTGGCGTTCCAGCAGGTCGAGGGTCGCCTCGGCCTTGGTTTCGCAGGCGGCGAGCATCGCGGGGAGTCGGTAGGGCTCCTCGCGCAGCGCCTCGTTGCGCCACAGGATCTGGATCTCCAGCAGTCCGCTGCCCAGCGCGTGGCGGCGCAGTGAGGCCCAGCGCCGCTGCGGTGCCCCGGGGAAGAGCGGGCGGCCATCGTGCAGCGAGTCGAGGTATTCGCAGATCAGGACCGATTCGGGCAGGTACATCCCGTCGTCGGTGAGCAGGGTGGGGATCCGGCCGAGCGGGTTGTGCTCCCGCACGTGCGGGAGGTTGGGCCTGGTGAGGGCCACCACCGTGCGCTCCAGTTCCAGCCGGTCCACGAGGCCTGTCTCGTGGGCGAAAACCATGACCTTGCGGACGAACGGGGACTTCGGGGACCAGTAGAGTTTCATGGCTGTCTCCGGAGGGGCGTTGGGTCTGCAGGCTCGATGTAGTTAACTGAATACAGCTTCTGGATACAAGAGAGGTTGAAAATACTCCCTGCTGTCTTCAGATGAGGTCACATGCCCAAGCACTCCTCCCCCTCTTCCTCCGGCCCGCTGTCCCACATCCGGGTTCTGGACCTCAGCCGGGTCCTGGCCGGCCCCTGGGCGGGGCAACTGCTCGCCGACATGGGCGCCGACGTCATCAAGGTCGAACGCCCCGGCAGCGGTGACGACACCCGCTCATGGGGCCCGCCGTTCCTCACCGACGCCGACGGCACTCCGACCCACGAGTCGGCGTACTACCTCGGTGCCAACCGCGCCAAGCGCTCCATCACCGTCGACTTGTCCAAGCCACGAGGGCAGCAGATCATCCGGGAGCTGGCGGCGCAGGCCGACATCCTGCTGGAGAACTTCAAGTACGGAACCCTCTCCCGGCTGGGCCTCGGCTATGAGGACCTGCGGGAGGTCAACCCGGGCCTGATCTACTGCTCCATCACCGGCTTCGGCCAGACCGGACCCCGCCGCGCGCAGCCCGCGTACGACTTCGCGATCCAGGCCATGGGCGGCCTGATGAGCGTCACCGGCGAACGGGACGACCGGCCCGGCGGCGGCCCGCAGAAAGTTGGCGTCCCCATCGTCGACCTGACCACCGGCACGTACGCGGCCGTCGCCGTGCTCGCCGCACTCGCCCACCGCAGCCAGACGGGCCTGGGTGACCACATCGACCTGGCCATGCTCGACGTCCAGGTCGCCACGCTGGCCAACCAGGCCATGAACCACCTCGTCGACGGCAGGATCCCGGCCCGCACCGGCAACTCGCACCCCAACATCCAGCCCCAGGACGTCTACACCTGCAAGGACGGCGGACTCGCGGTCGCCGTCGGCAACGATGGACAGTTCGTCCGGTTCTGCGAGGCGCTCGGCCTCGACGGCCTCGCCGGGGACGAACGGTTCGCCACCAACCGCGCCCGCGTCCGCAACCTTGCCGAGCTGCGCCCGCTGATCGCCTCGGTCCTGGCCGGCGAGACACGCCGTCACTGGATCGAGCGACTGGACCGGGCCGGCGTACCCTGCGGCACCGTCAACACGGTCGACGAAGTCCTCGCGGACGAACAGGTCCAGCACCGCGGCATGGTCGTCGACGTTCCGCACCCCCTCACCGGCAGCGTCCGGCTCGTGGCCAGCCCGCTGCGGTTCGCGAACAGTCCCCTGGCCCTCGAACAGCCCCCGCCGCTGCTCGGCCAGCACACCGACGAAGTACTGCGCGACCTCGGCGTCGAGGCGTGCGAGATCAAGGCCCTGCGCGAGGAGGGCGTCGTATGACCGCCGAGGACGCCTGGCCCCCGCCCCGGATCCCGCTCCCTGCGGGCGAACAGCTCGATCCCGCCCAGCGCGCGGTCTTCGACGCGATGATCAGCGGCCCGCGCGGCAGGGTGCAGGGTCCCATCAGAGCAGCGATCCACAACCCGGAACTCGCCGAGCGCTGGCAGCACCTCGGGGCACTCCTCAGATACGGCACCTCGCTATCCCCGCGTGTGAGCGAACTGGCGATCCTCGTCACCGCCCGCCACTGGGACAGCCGCCTGGAGTGGATCCTGCACACCGCGCACGCGGCGAACGCGGGCGTACCGTCCGGACTCGCCGAGGCAGTCCGGCAGGGTCGGACGCCCGAGTTCGACGATCCGACCGACCGTGCCGTGTACGAGTTCGTCACGGGTCTGCTGCGGCGGCACGACGTCCCGGACGAGGTCTACGACGGCGTACTACGGCCCCTCGGGGTCCCGGGGGTGGTGGAGCTCACCGGCCTGGTCGGCTACTACTCCATGGTCGCCATGACCCTGAACGTCCACCGCATCCCGCTCCCGGACGGTGTGACGGCAGAAGATCCCTTCCCCTCGCCTCACGTGGTTCTGGATACAGAAACCTGAACCGGAAGGCGCCTCGTGACACAAACAGGGCACTTCTCGGCGCCTAGCCCCCTGTATGGCCGATACATCGAAGGAAAGTGTCTACAGAACCTCTCGACGATTAGGGCAACTGTATGTAGGGTCGCGGCAAGCTTCTCCCGCCTTCCCGCCTCCGCGCCCCGTGCCCGCGTCCCCCACCGCCGAGCGCCCATGTGACACACTCCCGCTCAGGAGCACCCCCATGGCAACGACGCCTGAACCACCGCAGATCACCGAACGCAACGCCAAGCTCGCCGCCAAGGCCAGCTTCATTGGCAGCATGGTGGAGTACTACGACTTCTACCTCTACGGCAGCGCGGCTGCGTTGGTCTTCCCGAGGCTGTTCTTCCCGGCCTCGGACCCGGCCATGGCCACCCTGGCCTCGCTCGCGACCTTCGGCGTCGGCTACGTCGTGCGGCCTTTCGCGGCCGCGTTCTTCGGCCACTTCGGGGACCGGATCAGCCGCAAGTCCATGTTGGTGCTGACCCTGCTCATGATGGGCGTGGCCAGCTTCGCGGTCGGTTTGCTGCCGACGTACGCCGCCATCGGCATCTGGGCCCCGATCACCCTCACCGTGCTGCGACTGGTACAGGGTGCCTCCGCGGCCGGCGAGACCGCCGGAGCCGTCTCGCTCAGTCTCGAGCATGCCCCGGAGGGCCGCCGGGCGTTCTTCGCCAGTTGGACGCCGAGCGGCATGCTGGCCGGGTCTGCCCTGGCCACCGTGGTGTTCCTCGTCTTCTCGACGCTACCCGACGACCAGTTCATGTCCTGGGGATGGCGCGTCCCGTTCATGCTCAGCGCGTGTCTGGTCGTCATCGGACTCGTCCTGCGGGCGAAGCTCCCCGAGCCCCCCGTCTTCGAATCCGCCAAGAACTCCGCCTCCGGCAAGCCCAAGGGGAAAGCACAGTGGCCGATCGTCACCGTGCTGACCCGCTACCCGCTGAGCATCCTGCGCGTCGTCGGCCTTCAGTTCTACTCGGTGCTCGCCACCGTCGGCGGTGTCTTCGCCCTCTCCTACGGCACCCTCAACGCGGGCATCTCCGCCAGCACCATGCTCTGCGTGAAGCTTCTGTCCACCACGTCCGCCGCGGCTGTCCAGATCGTGGCCGCCCGCTACGCCGACCGCATCGGCCGCAAGCCGGTCTTCGTGATCGGCGCCGTGATCGACATGCTCGCGATCTTCCTGCTGTTCGGCGCGATCGGCATGGAGTCGGTGCCGCTGATCTTCCTCGGCCATTTCCTGGTGATCGGGGTCGGGTACGCACTGTCCAACTCCGTGGCGTACACGATGACGGCGGAGATGTTCGACGTCCACGTCCGCTACACGGGCCTCGCGGTCTCCACCCAACTGGCGCAGGTCGTCACCGGTTTCGCCCCGGCCATCGCCGCCAGCCTGGTGGTGGCAGCCGACGGCGGATGGATCTGGGTCGCCACCGCCAGCGCGGGCGCCTGCCTGGTCTCCCTCCTGGTTGTGCTGCTGAGCGTGCGCGAGACGCACCGGACCGCCTCCGACCAGTTGGGCCGCAAGAGGCCTGACTCCGGTGCGGATCCGACCACGCACGCTCGTCCCACGGCCGATTTCGCCTGATCCGACACCCGCCGCATCGGAGCGCCGCAGCGATGCGCTGTCCCGGTTGCCTCTCGCAGGGACATCAGCGTGAAGGCGGACTGCGAGCGGTGCCGGCGGCACACACACCTCCGTGAGCGGCGTCTGGTCAGCCGTGATCGAACTCCCTGCTGGAAACGACAAGTCAGGAACAGAAACGATGTCGGAATCTCATTTCATGAAGGACGCACCCAGGCGTGCCGTCCTCAAGCGCGCGATGTTGGCGACCGCGGTGGCGGTACCGGCCGGAACACTGGCCCTGGGAGCGCCGTCGGCCGCCGCTGCGACAGGCAGGTCCGGCGATCCGCTGGTTCCCCAGCCCATCCCGGAGCAGCGTCCGGCGACCGAGGGTTTCGTGGACGTGCCCGGTGGAGCGCTCTTCTACTGGGACACCGGTGGTAGGGGAACCGCTGTCATCCTCGAGCACGCGGGCACCGGCAGCACACTGGCATGGCCGTACCAGCAGCCCGTGCTGGCCAGGGCCGGTCACCGGGTGATCGCGTACTCGCGGCGCGGGCACTACCGGTCCTCGGCGGCGACCGCCGAGGACCCGCCGTCCGCAGAGGATCTGCGGATGCTGGCCGACCACCTCGGGGTGAAGAAGTTCCACCTGCTCGGTACGGCGTACGGGGGCTTCGTCGCCGCGGACTTCGCGCTCTCGTACCCTCAGCGACTGCTCAGCCTGGTGATCGCCAACAGCCAGATGGGCATTCAAGAACCCGAATACCGCGCCACCTTCAACCGGATACAGCCACAGGGGTTCTTCAATCTTCCCGATTCCTTCCGGGAGCTCGGCGCGCCCTACCGGGCGGCCAACCCGCAAGGCGTCCACGCATGGGAGGAGATCACCGAACGATCCCGCCCCGGCAATGTGAACCCGGCGCCGAAGCTGGCGCACAGGATCACGTGGGACCTGGTGGAGACCATCCGGACCAGGACTCTGCTCACGGCGGGCGGCGCGGACCTGTATATGCCCCCGCCGGTGACCAGGACAGTGCTCAAGCACTTGCCCAACGCCTGTTCGCTCACGTTCAACGAAACCGGCCATTCCCCCCACTGGGAGCGGCCCAGCGCCTACAACAAGAAGATCCTGCAGTTCCTGGCAGGCGCCCGGTTCCCCGAGGGCGCCCGCTGCTGACTACACCGCGCTGCTCGGCCACCGCGTCGTGCCGACCGTGCACGTGAGCTCGCCGGCCCAGGCCAGGGCCACGCCCTCCGAGTGCTCGACCTGGGCGTCCGAAGCCGATTCCGAACGCTTGACCAAGGAGCCAGCCAAATGAAGCATGTGAGTAGAAGGGCGGCGCTGGGCATGGTCGGCGCCGTCGCGATCGCGGGGCCGCTGCAGGCGGCCGACAGTGCCTCCGCGGTGTCGCCGCAGGCGGCCGACAGCCCCTCCCCGGTGCCGCCGGCACTGTTGGAAGCCCGGCGTGAGAAGTCCAATCCCGCGCTCAGCCTCTTGACGTATCGTCATATGGACGAACTCTTCGCCACCGCCCCGGTGCCTGCGGGAGGATGGACCCGTACTCTGCGGCGCTCCCCGCTGCGTCTGTCCGACGACCTGCAGGTGCGGATCGGCGACCGGACCGCGGGTCTAGCGGACACGCTGGAAGATCTGCGCATCAATGCGATGCTGGTCATGCGCGACGGCAAGCTGGTCCGCGAGATCCACCGCAACGGCGGCAGCGAGCAGTCGCGTTACATCGGCTTCTCGATGTCAAAGTCGTGGATCTCGATCCTGTTCGGCATCATCCAAAGCCAAGGCCACATCGGCAGCATCGACACGCCAGTCGTCCACTACCTGCCCGAGCTGCGCGGCACCGCATACGACAAGGTCACGCTCAGAAACCTGCTGACCATGCGTGCCGGCACCTCGTGGATCGAGGACTACGCCCCGGGCAGCGCCCTCGACGCGGTCCGCGACGGATCCACCAATGCCGAAACGATGTTCTACGAGGACTACGCCAAGGAGCTGAAGGCGGTCGCACCGCCCGGGACCAGGTTCAACTATTCGACGCTGGACACCGAACTGGTCGGCAAGGTGCTGGCGCGCGTCACCGGCAAATCGATCGCGCAACTGATGACCGAGCTGATCTGGCAGCCGGCCGGCATGGAATCCTCCGGATACTGGGTCATGCAGGGCCCGCACGGCCGCCAGCACGAATGGTATGGCGCGGGCTTCGCCGCGACGATGCGCGACTTCGGACGACTGGGCCAGTTGATGCTGGACGGTGGGTCGGTGCGCGGCCGCCAGGTGGTGCCGCGGGCATGGGTGGAGGAATCGACCACCACACCGCTGAAGGACAAGACCTACTTCTACTTCTGGTGGGGCTTGCCCGGCATCGATGGCTTTGCGGCGAACGGATTCGGCGGTCAGCATGTCTATGTCGATCGCAAGACCCGCACGATCATGGTCATCGCCAGTTATGGAGGCTCTTCCGGCACGCAAGAGCTGTTCGAGCAGGTGATTGCAGCCTTGGGCAAGGTCCGGGCTTCCAGGGACGCCGGGGTTTGATCAACTCGCAGCTCACCGTGCGCCTCCACCCGGACAGTGACCGCATCACCCTTCACATCAAGCTGCCGAGCGACTACCAGCGCCCACCGCCGAAGGGCCAACGCCCAGCCGTCCGGTTCCGGTGAGACCCCACCGGATATGGCCTGTTCGGGCCCACCCGACGACAGTCCTGCCGCCTTACCGGTCGCCGGGCGTTTTCGGGCGGGTGACGGGGACGATGGTGAGGAGGTCGTCCAGGCCTTTGAAGTCGTCGGGGTTGGTGGTGTACAGCGGCAGGTCCTCAGTGATCGCGATGGCGGCGATCATCAGGTCGGCCACTCGCCGCCGGGGCTTGCGGCCGACGCCGATCACGGCCGCAAGCCCCGGCCATAGATACGGGCGGCTTCCGCGTCGAACGGGATCGGGTCGAACTCGTTCTCCGCGCGCTGCAGCACGTCCAGCCGCCGAGCACGTTCGGCATGCTCGTCGTACTCGTCCTGCTCTTCGTTCCGGCGGACCTCGTGCGGTCCCGCGGACAGCTCCGCCAGTGTGACGGCGGTGATGGCCATCTCGGCGGGCAGTTCCTCGGGATCCACCCACCGGCGCAGGATCATGATGTTCGTGTCGAGCAACCCCTGCGCATGGTCACCGGGCATACGGGTCGTCCGCTTCCTGCTCGGCCGTGGCGTCCTGGTCGGCCCGGAAGGCGTCCAGGGAGATGTCGGGGCCGCTGCGGGACACAAACCGCCTGCGGCGCCGCAAGGGGACCAGTTCGCCGATCTGGTGTCCGTCACGAGTCACCGTGAACGCCTGGCCGCTCTGGACCGCGTCCAAGAGCCTGTGTGATGTCGTGATCAATCGGCTGCTTGCAAGAGCTCTCCGAGCCAGATCATCGAGGCGCGCAGTTCGAGGCCGGCGAGATAGCTCTCGGGCGTCTTGCCGAAGCGTGTGGCGATGCCGCGCCAGTCCTTCAGCCGGTTGATCAGTCGCTCGACGGTGTTGCGGTCACGGTAAAGATCGGCGTCGAAAGTGACGGGTCGGCCGCCCCGGCTGCCCTTCTTCTTGCGGTTGGCGGCCTGGTCCTTCTTCTCCGGGATGACCGCCTTGATGTGGCGTCGTCGCAGGTGGGCGCGGTTGGCGCGGGGCGAGTACGCCTTGTCCGCGGCGACCGCGTCCGGCCGGGTGCGGGGCCGACCGACCGGTAGACGGACGCGGATCTTCTTCAGCACGGGGACGAACTGGGGCTGTCCGCAGCCTGCCCGGCGGTCAGAACGAACGACAGCGGTCGGCGCTTGCGGTCGGCGGCAAGGTGAATCTTGCTGGTCAGTCCGCCGCGGGACCTTCCGAGCAGGGCTTCTTTCAGGCGGAGTCCGTATCGGCGGCGGACGCGTCAGCGTTCGGCGCGCTCGGGCTCGTTTCCTCCGCCCCGCCCGTTCTGTTCCGCCTCATCGCCCCCCTTTTGCCGGGCCTGTTCCTGCTCGGCGGCGGCTTCCTCGAGAGCCTCCATGACATCCTTGCCGACGATCATCCCGGCGGCGTCGTGGTGAGCGCGGACGGTCGTGGAGTCGACGCTGACCAGGGACAAGTCTGTCTTGCCCCGGCGGGCGGCTTCGGCGATCAGGCCCTCCAGCAGGGCGGTGAAGACACCGGCGTTCCTCCAGACCCGGAAGCGCCCGCAGACGGTCGGCCAGGGCCCGAACTCGCCGGGCATCTCACGCCACTGCGCACCTGTCCTGAACCGCCAGATCACCCCCTCGAACTGATCCCGCAGCCGCTCGGGGTAGGGGCCGTACTCACCTATCGGCAGGAACGGCTCGATCAACTTCCACTGCTCGTCGGTCAGTTGCCTGCGCGTCACGACCGTCTTCCTACCGGATCCGCCTTCCAAGCGGATCCGGATCCGCAAGTTTGATCACGACATCAGACAGGCCCTAGTTCGCCACCATGTGGAACACGCTCCTGGGCGAGAGGAAGCTCGGGCAGACGCTGCTGACGGCCTGGATCGCCAAGGAGAACCTGCGCACGCACCCTCCTCGCCTTGGCACGCACCGGCGCCGACCGCCACCAATATGCGACGGTGCCCTGTCCTGGGTGGCGACGTCAGCAAGGCCGGGCCAGCGGGGGCAGTCGCCGTTCTGGACGTGGCTCAGGTTGGCAGCCACGGCCGCGTACAGCTCTTCGTGGGCGGGCAGGTGCTCGACGAAGGCGGCGGAGGAGCCGCCCCAGTCGGTGGCAAAGCTGCCGGGCGCCACGAGAGTGACCTTGGTCGTGAAGCCGGCCACCTCCTGAGCGAGGGAGCCGGTGAGCCTCGCCAGAGCCAGCTTGATGGCGTTGCAGCCACCCACGAGGGGAAGGTGATGACGCCGCCGATGCTGGAGACCTGCACGATGTGGCCGCTGCGCTGCGCCCGCAGGAGGGCAGGACCGCCTGCGTGACCCTCACGGGCTGCTCGGGGGTGCCCTGATGCGGTTGATCACCTACCACGCCGAGCCGGGCTCCAGGTAGCAGGAAGCCCTGCGGATGCCGGCCAGGGCTTGTGACGGCTCTACGCACTGACCCATTCATCGGTTCCGTCCGAGAATTTCTGGTGTTTCCAGATGGGCACTTCGTGCTTGAGGTCGTTGATCAGTTCCCTGCAGGCTTCGAAGGCATCTCCCCTGTGCGGACACGCGACGGCGACCACGACCGCCGGATCTCCCACCTCGAGTTCACCGACCCGGTGCACCGCGGCGAGGGCACGCACCGGGTGGTTCGCCACGACCTTCTCCGCGATCCGCCGCATCTCGGCCTCGGCCGTCGGGTGGCACGAATACCCCAGTCCGTCCACGTCCGCGCCCGCGTCATGGTTGCGCACCGTGCCGACGAACAGCGCGATCCCGCCCGCCGCTGCGTCGCCGACGGCCTGGAAGACCTCGTCCAGGCAGAGCGGTGTCCGTCGTATCGCGATCAGCCTGATCGGCTGCGGGTGCGCCTGTTCACCGGGGTACTCGTGCGTTTCCTGGGCTGTCATGCCTTCATGCCTCCATACAAAGGTGGTTCCGGGTCAGCCGCCGATGGCCGACATGGGGCGGTCCGGCTGCAGGAACGAGGGATCGTCCAGGCCCGAACCCGCCTTCTTGCCCCACATCGCCGCACGCCAGATCCGGGCGATCTCGTCGTTGGGAGCGCCTGAGCGGAGCGCGGCACGCAGGTCGGTCTCCTCGCGGGCGAACAGGCAGGTGCGTATCTGGCCGTCGGCGGTCAGGCGGGTGCGGTCGCAGGCCGCGCAGAAGGGGCGGGTGACCGAGGCGATCACGCCGACGCGGTGCGGGCCGCCGTTCACGAGCCAGCGCTCGGCCGGGGCGGAGCCGCGCTCCTCGTCGCCCTCGGGGGTGAGGTCGAAGCGGGTGCGCAGGGAGGCCAGTATGTCGCCGGCGGTGATCATGCCGTCGCGCTGCCAGCCGTGCTGGGCGTCCAGCGGCATCTGCTCGATGAAGCGCAGCTCGTAGTCGTGCTCCACGGCCCAGGCGAGCAGGTCGGGGGCCTCGTCCTCGTTGAGCCCGGGCATCAGGACGGAGTTGACCTTGACGGGGTTCAGTCCGGCGGCGCGGGCGGCTGCGATGCCGTCGAGGACGTCCTGATGGCGGTCCCGGCGGGTCAAGGTCCTGAAGACGTCCGGGCGCAGGGTGTCCAGGGAGACGTTGACCCGGTCCAGGCCCGCCGCCTTCAGGGCCGTCGCCGTGCGCTTGAGGCCGATGCCGTTGGTGGTGAGGGACATCTGAGGGCGCGGGCCGAGGGCGGCGACCCGCGCGACGATCCCGACCAGGCCGGGGCGCAGCAGGGGCTCGCCGCCGGTGAAGCGGACTTCCTCGATGCCCAGGGAGGTGACGGCGATGTCGATCAGGCGGACGATCTCGTCGTCCGTGAGCAGGTCGGGCTTGGCCAGCCACCGCAGGCCCTCCTCGGGCATGCAGTAGGTGCAGCGCAGGTTGCAGCGGTCGGTCAGTGAGACCCTCAGGTCGGTGGCCACCCGGCCGTGGGTGTCGATGAGCACGTGGGGCCTCTCCTCAACGCGTATCGGGTTCTTACGGCTCGTCAGCGAGCGCGCGACGGCTCGGCGCGCGCTGTCATGCGGCCAGCACCGAGGCCGGTGACATCGGGGCCACCGGGACGGAACCGTGGATGGGACCGGGGACGCGGGACAGGGGCAGGCCGGTGCCGTTGTTGATGTGGGCGATGATCTCGGCGGTGATGGAGATCGCCGTCTCTTCGGGGGTGTGGGCGCCGAGGTCCAGTCCGATCGGCGAGTGCAGGAGCGCGAGGTGCTCCTCGGGCACGCCGGTCTCACGCAGACGTTCCAGGCGGTGTTCGTGGGTGCGGCGGGAGCCCATCGCGCCGATGTAGCCGACCGGGAGGTCGAGGGCCAGGCGGAGCAGGGGGATGTCGAACTTGGCGTCGTGGGTGAGTACGCAGATCACGGTGCGGGCGTCGGTCTCGGCGTGCTCCAGGTAGCGGTGGGGCCAGTCGGCGACGACCTCGTCGGCGTGCGGAAAGCGGGCGTGGGTGGCGAAGACGGGGCGGGCGTCGCAGACGGTGACGTGGTAGCCGAGGAAGCGTCCGGCCTGGCTGAGGGCGACGGCGAAGTCGACGGCGCCGAAGATCAGCATGCGGGGCGGCGCTGCGTGGGTGTGGACCAGGAGCGTCAGCTTCTCCGGGCAGGTGTCGGCGTCCCCGCCGACCTCGACGCGGGCGGTCCGGCCCGCCCGCAGCAGCGCGCGGACCTGGGTGGCCGCCGCCTGATCTTCCCGCCGGCTGCCAAGTGTCCCGTCGTACGCGCTGCCGCCCCCGAAAACGGACAGGGTACGGCCGAGCAGGCGCTGCGGCCCGTCCACCACCTGTGCCACGGCGACGGGCACACCGGCCAGTACCTGTTCCAGGGCGGTGGTGAGGTGGGGCTGGTCGGCGGGGTCGACCCGCTGGACCAGGACCTCCAATTCGCCGCCGCAGGTCAGGCCCACGGCGAAGGCGTCGTCGTCGGAGTAGCCGAACGAGGCCCGTATCGGGGGCTCGGCCGAGTCCAGCACCTGCTGGCACAGCTCGTAGACGGCGCCTTCCACGCATCCTCCGGAGACGCTGCCGACCGCTTCGCCGCCGGTGTCCACGGCCAGTGAGGTGCCGACCGGCAGGGGTGTGCTGCCGCTGACCCGGATCACGGTGGCCAGGGCGAAGGGGCGGGCTTCACGGCACCAGCGGTACAGCGTGTCCGCGATGTTCAGCATGGGTGGATCTCCTCGGACGGTGGGGAAGCCCGCCGCCGTGCCGGCATGAGGGGGGATAGAGGCACGGCGGCGGGCCGATCAGCGGGACGGTTCCAAGGACCCCGACCGGGTGGCGTCAGAGGTCCTGGGAAGCGTCCGGGGTTCAGAGCAGGGCTTCGGCGGTGATGGGCAGGTCGCGGACCCGGCGTCCGGTGGCGTGGAAGACCGCGTTGGCGATGGCGGGCGCCACGCCGACCATCACGAGCTCGCCCAGGCTCTTCACGCCGATGGGGTCGGCCTTGTAGTCCTCCCCGTCGAGGTAGATCGCCTTCAGGTCGGGCATGTCGGCATGGGTCGGCACGAGGTAGTCGGCGAAGTTGGCGTTGGTGATCCGGCCGTCGCGGTGGTCGGTGACCGTGTGCTCCAGCAGGGCCTGGCCCATGCCGCCGATCATTCCGCCCAGGGCCTGGCTGTCGGCGAGCTTGGGGCTGACGATCCGGCCCGCGTCGTAGACGCTGAGCATCCGCCGCACCCGGACCAGCCCAAGGCGGGCGTCGACGGCGACCTCGGCGAACACCGCGCTGTAGCCGTACATCGAGAACCGCCTCTCCTCCTCCGGCACCGGGGAGTAGGACCCGCTCGCCTCCAGGTGGGTGCGGTTGTTGCGGGCGAGGAGCTGCCGGTAGGTCTCCCCCCGCGCGGGGCTGCCCTTCGCATGCATCCGGCCGCCGCGGACCACGACATCGTCGGCGTCGATGCCGTGCAGCGGTGAGCGCTCGTCCTCGACGGCGAGCTTGATGGCTTGCTTGCGCAGCTTGTCGCAGGTGTTCTGGACGGCGGTTCCCACGCTGGCCATGGTCTGCGAGGCGCCCTGCGGCGGGGCCGGCGGCATCCTGGAGTCGCCGAGCCGGAAGGTGACGTGGCGCATCGCCAGGCCGAGGGCGTCGGCGGCGACCTGGCTCATGGAGGTGTACGTGCCCGTGCCCACGTCATGGGTCGCGGACTGGACCACCACGGTGCCGTCGGCATCGAGCCTGGCGTGGGCCTGGGCCTCGCTCTGGAAGACGTCGTAGCAGCCGGTGGCCACGCCGGTGCCCATGAGCCAGTCGCCGTCGCTGGTGGAGCGGGGCTTGGGGTTGCGCCGGTGCCAGCCGAACTTGCGGGCGCCGACGCGGAAGCACTCGCGCAGCCGCCGGGTGGAGAAGGGGTGTCCGCTCGACAGGTCTTCGTCGGGTTCGTTGCGCAGCCGCAGCTCGATCGGGTCCATGCCCAGTTTGTAGGCGAGTTCGTCCATAGCCGACTCGATGGCGAAGCTGGCAGTGGAATAGCCGGGGCCGCGCATCCAGATCGGGGTGACGACATCCAGCGGCACGATCTGGGGCGTCTGCCTGACGTTCGGCACGGCGTAGAGCATCTGCCCCAGCGCCAGGTTGGCCTCCCAGAACTGCTCGTAGCTGGAGGTCTCGTACTTGAAGTCGTGGGTCATCGCGGTCAGTCGCCCGCGCCCGCTGCTGCCCAGCTGCAGCTTGTACTCGTACGCGGGCCGGAACCCCACGCTGAAGTACATCTGCCGGCGGGTCAGGACGAGTTTGACCGGGCGTTTCACCTCACGTGCGGCGAGCGCGGCGATGGTGGTGTTCGGCCACCGCCGCAGTCCGTTGCCGAAGGCGCCGCCGATGAACGGCGTGAGGACGCGCACGTCCTCCGGTGGAATGCCGAACACGGACGCGAGCTCGTTCTGTACGCCGATCACGTGCTGGGTCTTGTCCCACAGGGTGAGCTTGTTGCCCTCCCAGCGGGCGATGGTGGCGTGCAGCTCCATCGGGTTGTGGTGGTTGCGGGAGAGACGGTAGGTCATCTCCATCCGGACGTCCGCGGAGCCCAGCGCTTCCTCGGCGTCACCCCGCGAGTAGGGCTGCGCGAAGGGCTGAGGTCCGTCTTCGGCCGGGGCGTCGGTCAGGTCGGTCGAGGCCTTCTCGGCGTCGTAGGTGACTTTCACCAGGCTCGCGGCGTGCTCTGCGGCCTCCAGCGTGGTGGCCACCACGACCGCGACCGGCTGGCCGAAGAACCGGACACGGTCGTCCTGGAAGATGTGTATCCGCTCGCCCGGGAAGGGGATGAAGGGGAACTCGCGGTAGGCCAGCTCGGGCGCGTTGCGGTGGCTGATGACCTTCAGCACGCCGCGCTGGGCTTCGGCGTCGCTGGTGTCCATGCCGGTGATACGGCCGCGGCTGATACTGCTGTCGACGATGACGGCGTGCACCACCCCGTCGATGTCGTGCTCGGCGGCGTAGGTGGCCTGGCCGGTGACCTTCAGCCGCCCGTCCACCCGGGAGAGCGGTGCGCCGACGGCTGCCTGCGGTTGGGGGCTCATTTGCTGTCTCCTACGGTACGCAGCTGGCGTTCGACGGTGCGTGTGAGCAGTTCGACCTTGAACCGGTTGTGCTGGAGCGGCCGGGCGCCGCTGGTGGCGCGGCCGGCGGCCTCGGCCCACAGCCGGTCGGAGGGGCGTTCACCGACGAGGGCTTCTTCAACGGCGGGGAGCTTCCACGGCACGGTGCCCACGCCTCCGGCGGCGACGTACGCGTCCCGGATCACTCCGCCGCGTATGTGCAGCGCGACGGCCGCGGAGGTCAGCGCGAACTCGTACGACTGGCGGTCGCGCACCTTCAGATAGCCGGACTTGAGCGGACGCGGAAGGGCGGGAATCTCGACAGCGGTGATCAACTCGCCGCGGCGCAGGGCCTGTTCACGGTTGGGGGTGTTGCCGGGCTTGAGGTGGAAGTCGGCGAAGGGCACGGTGCGCTCGCCGTCCGGGCCGAGCAGGTGTACTTGAGCTTCCAGGGCGGCGAACGCCACGGCGGCGTCGGAGGGGTGGGTGGCCACGCAGTCGTCGGAGGTGCCGAGGATGGCGTGGGTGCGGTTGACGCCGTGCAGGGCCGCGCAACCGGAGCCGGGCTCACGCTTGTTGCAGTCGGCGTTCACGTCACGGAAGTACGTACAGCGGGTGCGCTGCATGATGTTGCCGCCGATGGTGGCCATGTTGCGCAGCTGCGCGGACGCGCTCAGCTCCAGCGCCTCGGAGATCACCGGATACAAGGCGCGTACTTTGGGGTGGGCGGCGGTCTCGGCCATACTCACCAGCGCGCCGATGCGCAGGCCGCCGCGCCGGGTCACGGTGACCTCGCGCAGCGGCAGGTCGCTGATGTCGACGAGTGTCTCGGGGCGTTCGACGGTCTCGCGCATCAGGTCGACCAGGGTGGTGCCGCCGGCGATGTACCGGCCGCCGTCGCGGCCCGCGGCGAGGGCTTCCCGAGTGTCGGATGCCTTGGTGAAGGAGAAGGGATGCATGGGGGTCGTGCCTCATTTCCCGTGTGCGGTCTGCTCGACGGCGCGCACGATCTTCACGTAGCAGCCGCAGCGGCAGAGGTTGCCGCTCATGAACTCCCGGATCTCCTCCGGGGAGCCGGTGTGGCCTTCCTCGATGCAGCCGACGCCGGACATGATCTGGCCAGAGGTGCAGTAGCCGCACTGGAAGGCGTCCTGGTCGATGAACGCCTGCTGCAGCGGGTGCAGTCGGTCGCCCTTTGCCAGGCCTTCGATGGTGGTGACCTCGGCGCCTTCCAGCCGGACCGCCAGGGTCAGGCAGGAGTTGACCCGCCGGCCGTCGACGAGGACGGTGCAGGCGCCGCAGGCTCCGGCGTTGCAGCCCTTCTTCGAGCCGGGCAGGTCGAGATGTTCGCGCAGCAGGTCAAGCAGCGAGGTCCGGTTGTCGACGGTGACGGTGTGCCGCTTGCCGTTGACGGTCAGGGAGACGCGGCTGCTGGGCGACGCGTCGGCGTCGTCCGCGGTCTCGGCGCCGAACACGGACGGCCCCGCGATCAGGCCGCCCGCCATGACCGCGCCGCCGACGACGGTAGTGGTCGCGATGAACGTACGCCGGGACGGTGCGGACGCAGATCCCTCGGGGGGAGGAACAGCTGACTCTGTGGGTTCGGTGGACATGACCACTCTCTCGGTCGACGGAAGACGGTTGGCGGTACCGGCCACCGTCATGTGCACGAATCGGCGTGAGGACGAGACATCACGGCCTCTTTCAGGAGGACGTGACAGTGCACATGCGGGTGGTGGCGTGCGTGGCAGGGCGGTTGGGCAGCGGATTCAGTGTCGGATTCAGGGCGTGTGCAGCCGTCCGGGAAGCGGGCGGGCAGCGCGTCCTGGGCGAAGAACGTCTCGGCGCGCCAACACGTCGGTGCTCTTCAGGACGTCGCCCGGTGCGGTGCCGTCGCCGCGCAGGACCTCTCCGAAGTTCATCTTCAGGAAGGCGGCCCAGTTGTTGAGGCTGCCGACCGGCGGTCGGCGAGCCGGAGCAGGCCACCCGCAGAGGTGGTGACGCCCCCCAGGGCGCGACCGGCCATGGCCGCCCGGAAGCCGAGACCGGGGTCTCTATCCAGGGCTTCAGTGGTCCAGGTAGCGCTTGGTGTGTAAGGACAGCGAGTACCAGTACATGGGAGAGGCGCACTAGGTCGGTCGCGGCGAGGGTGGCTTTGAAGGGCGAGCAGCGGTATGGGGCGAGGCCCTTACCGGCCGGGGTGAAGACCGAGCCACCCCGGCGTCGGAGCGCCCTGCACCTCACCGAAGTACAGCGCGAACGTCTGCTTCAGCCGCTCGACCTGTGCACGGTCCTCCATGAACTGCGGAAAGCCGTCAAGGTGGGCGTTCGGGTACTTCCAGATGGGCTTCGGTCCGCCCTCGGGGGTGACGTCCGTGCGTACCGACCAGCCGTTGAACGACCTCTGCTGTACCTCGGTGCTCAGCAGCCAGTTCAGGTAGAGCTTGGCAGCGGCGGGACGGGCGGCCTGCTTGAGGATCGCGGCGCGCTGGCCCCAGGCCATGAAGGGGTGCCCGTCGGCGATCACGGTTCGGCGCGCCGCGTCCGACGCCGCGAGGAGACTGGCCGACGTTCCGACTCCGATGGTCTTCTGCTTGCCGGTGACCGCCTCGGACGGGGTGTGGGAACCGCGGGCGAACCGCGGCTGCTGGGCGGCGAACTTCTCGATCCAGTCCCAGCCGTATGCCTGCTGGTACAGGGCGAAGAGGTAGAGCACCGCGTCGTCGTCGTGCGGATAGGAAGAGGCGATGGCGCCCTTCCAGCGCTGGTCCACCAGGTCCAGCGGCGTACGCGGCGCATGCGCGCCGGCCGCGGCGGGGTCGTACAGGAAACTGAAGGCGACGACCTGCACGGCCGTCCACGCGCCGTCCGGGTCCCGGAACTGCGGGTGCAGCCGGGAGAACCCGGCGGGCTTGTAGGGCAGCAGCCGCCCCTGGCGCTTCCAGCGGGTGAAGTCGTGCAACGTCTGCAGTTGTACGACGTCGGGAACAAGGGTGCCGGTCGCGAACTGGTTGTCGACGCGTACATCGTGGAACTTGCTGTAGTCCACGACGATCGTCAGGTCGATCTCCGGGAAACGGCTGCGGAAGCCGGCCCTGACGCCGCCGGCCTGGCTGTCGATATCGCCGCCGGCGTAGACGACGAGCTTTCCTCCCTCGGCGATCGCGGACCGGTACAACTCGTCGAGCGAGCGGGTCTCCTCGAGGCCGGCTCCGGGTGCGGTCCCGCCGGGGGCCTGGGCAAGAGCCGGTGCGGCGAGCGTCGATGCGGCGGCGGCACCGAGAGCCGCGCCCGCCCCTGCGGTGAGGATCCGGCGCCTGCTGAGGCTGCTGGACATGAACATCCCTCCGAGTTTGAAGTTTCAACCCGAGCGCCACGATACGAGACTTGGATTGAAACTTCAATCGCTCTCCGCTGGCTAAGCTGTCGCCATGTCCCCGACGCCACGCTGGCTGAACGCCGAGGAGCGGCGAGCTTGGCTCGCCTATCAAGACTTCTCGACGCATCTGAGCGACTACCTCAACCGGCAGCTCAGGCGCGATTCCGGCCTGACGCGCTACGACTACGTGCTGCTCGTCCACCTGTCGGAGGCGCCTGAGCGCGCCCTGGCCATGTCGGAGCTGGCACGGCTGCTGAAGATCACCCGCAGTCGGCTGACCCACGCCGTCACACGCCTCCAGGACGCCGGCTACGTGCGGCGCCGCGAGGACCCCGCAAATCCCCGCAGCCACATGGCCGTCCTCACCGACGAGGGCGCGCGGCTGATGGAACAGGCCGCTCCAAGGCATGTCGAGGCTGTACGTCGCACGGTCTTCGACGTCCTGACCCCGGAACAGATCCGGCAGTTCGCCGAGATCGGCGAGTCGATCAACGCCGCCCTCCAGCGCGCGGACGACACCGGTGCCGATCCGGACGCGCTGCCGTGGCGGCGCAGATGAACAGGCGTTGCGGCCTGAGGCGCTGAGTTGCCGCGCACTTCGGGTGCACGCACGTTCATCTTCCTCGGTCGGCATGGGTGCGCCCAGAGCAGCCAGTCGCAGCGCACCTGTTCGTGGAGGCCGCAGCTCTGAAGTGGCCCGCACGTACACAGCGGCCATGTTGCCGCCGGGCAGGACGTTGTCCCGGCCGTGGGGGCCCAGCCCCACGGTGTCGGCCCGCGGTGGGAACACCTCCGCAGTGCCTCGAAGGCGTCGAACCTCCACGCGCTTGGGGCGGCCGCGTATCGAAAGTGCTGCCATGCGCCTGAGCTGTGTGCGCGAAGGCTGAGCTTGACTCTGTCGGGGATCTTGGTTGCGCCGTGAGGCGCTGTGGTTCGAGTCGAGGTGCAAGACCGTCCCCTCTGGCCTGTCGCAGCAGGTCAGCGTAGCTGAGGGCAGCCTGATCCGGGTGGTGCCGGGGAGGGCGGGAGCGGCCCTGACAAAGCCGGGACGTACCAGCAGGGCCGCACAAGATGGTCGTTCCGCCCCGCGGTCAGCAAGGACACCCTCAAACGACTCGGCGAGGAGGTCCGCTCCTGGCGGCTCCACCGGCGGGTCAACCTCACCGTGGAAGAAACTCGCGCAACGGATCAATCCGATCGTCGCGGGCTGGATGCAGTACTACGGCCGGTTCTACCGATCGGCTCTGTATCCGCTCCTGATGCGCATCAACGCCTACCTGGTGCGTTGGCTCCGCAACAAGTACAAACAGTTCCGCGCGAAGAGGAAGGCCAACGCGGCCTTCCAACGGGCAGCCAAGCGCCGCCCGGGAATGTTCGCGCAGTGGAGGTGGACCAGTTCCCCCTCTCTGGCCTGGTGATCAGGATGACAAGAGCCGTATAAACCGACAGGTTTACGTACGGATCTGTGGGAGCCGGAGGGTGCGAATCCCTCCGGCTACCCGACTTTTGAAGTACCTGGCGGAAAGTGACAGACGGTGATTTCCAGGCCGGTCTGAAGGGCCAGAGCAGCCAGTTCGGCTTTCCAGGCGCGGGTGCGGTAGCCGTTGGAGCCGCCCGCGTCCGCGGTGATCAGCAGCCGCCGCGAGTGCGGATAGGCGCCGCGTCCTTGGCTGTTCCACCAGCGGCGGATGGACTCCACGGCGAAGGCGGCGGTGTCGTGGTCCGTGCCGACGCTGACCCATCCGGTGTTCGCCGCAAGATCGTAGATCCCGTACGGGATGGCCTTGCCCAGCTCCGGGTCCGGGAAGTCGTGCGTCCGTACCTGGACCGGTTCGCCCTCACGGTGCCACTCGGCGCCGGCGTTCTTGTAGTTGCCGACGACTTCCTTCTTCTTGGTGTCGACGCTGACCACCGGGTCCCCGGCGGCCTGGTGCTCCTTGGCTCGCTCCTTGATATAGCGGAACTGGCCTTCGCGGTCCGGGTGTTGCTTGCCTTCGATGGTCTTGGCGTTGCCCTGGAGGCTGAAACCCTCCTCACGCAGCAGGTCGGCCACGGTTTCCGCCGAGATGCGGTGGCCCTGCCGGGTCAGCTCGCCGGCCAGGTGGCGGGTCGACTTCGTCGTCCAGCGCAGCGGCGACATCGGATCACCCCGCATGTCCGGCTCGACGAGGGCCAGCAGAGCAGGCCGCAACTCGGGATCCAGATCCACCGCACGCTTACGGCCCCCGCCCTCCCGGCGGACCCGGCCCAACGGGGCCACCCCGGACTCCAGTACTGCCACTCCGCGCGAGACGGTACCCTCGCGCACCCCTG
Source organism: Streptomyces sp. NPDC002845 (assembly GCF_053591955.1). NCBI lineage: Bacteria > Bacillati > Actinomycetota > Actinomycetes > Kitasatosporales > Streptomycetaceae > Streptomyces > Streptomyces sp. NPDC002845. The sequence goes on from NZ_JBSFUU010000092.1 coordinate 37,555, forward strand.
CCGCACGGGCCACCGCCCGGATCCCTCCATGCCCCAGCGACCGCCTCCGCCCCCATGGCCAACCGGCGCTGACGCTCGTCCAGATGCGGGAACAACGCCTCGAACTTCGCGGCCAGTTCCGCTTCAACCCCGCCCAACGTCCCCATACCACAACAACGACCAGCAATCAGGGAAGCAATGACTTGTTTCTCCGCAGGCCCTTTAACTACGCGGCATTGGATCAAGACTTACAGCTGCCGTGTCAGATCACCCAATTCCGCTGAATACCCAGGGTTAGGTTTCCTCCATGGCTGCTTCTGCGGTGCGCGCCGCGATCTATCTGCGCGTCTCGCTCGACCGCGAGATGGACGGACTCGCCATCGACCGGCAGCGCGATGACTGTCTCAGGATCACCGCTGATCGCGGATGGACCGT
>NZ_JBSFUU010000093.1:0-37413 GCF_053591955.1 Streptomyces sp. NPDC002845
GGGCAGAGCTGATCGACGGCTGCCTCACCGAGACCGGATTACTCATGGGCGCCGGATGATCTACCGGCCCGCCACTGCGAGTTCAACCTCAGTACCTGTTCAGCGGATACCTGCGCTGCGGTGCCACTCGAAAAGACGGCACACCGTGCAACGCCAAGATGGGCGGCTGTTCTCGGCCGACGGCGAAGAACCCCGCCAACGCCGTGTACGTGTGCACCGCCTTGGACTGCGCGGGTACCGCGCGCAATGTCCGTGACGTCGACAGTTGCCTTCAGGAGATCGTTCTCTCCTTGCTGGATGTGCGGCACAGAACCGTCGCTTCCGAGCCGCCGGAGTGGCCGGGTGCTCCACTGCTGCACCTCCTCGCAGAGGAACGCGCTTCTCTGGAAGAGCAGTTCCGCACAGGCGGTCTCACCGACGCCGACTCTTCCCAGAAGACGTCCGACCTCGACGCCCGGATCTCCGGACTCGAGGCGGCTCGAGAGGCACACCGCCGGAACCAGCAGACCGCTGCCGCGGACTGGAACCCGTCACGATGGTCTGCAATGAGCCTCGCGCAGCGGCGGGCTGCGATCGCCAAGGTGCTGGAATCGGTGACCGTCCTACCGCTCCCGGCCGGGCGATCGCGCCGCGCTCCGTTCGACCCCGGACTCCTGCGGATCAATCCCGTGGGCGACGCCTGAAGGTCACCATGGGTGTCGCCGTCCCCGCCTGTGGACGTCTCGTCCGCAGGGCCGAGATGCAAGGACGGCGACACCCGCCCCCCTCACTGCTCCGTTCGCGCCAGGTATGCCAGGAGGTCCTGACGGGTCACGACTCCGGTCGGCTTGCCCTCGACCAGCACGATCGCCGCGTCCGCGCCGCCGAGGATCGACATCAGGTCCGCGACAGGCTCGCCGGACCCCACCTGGGGCAGCGGAGGCGACATGTGCTTCTCCAACGGGTCGGTGAGGGAGGCACGCTGAGTGAACAGCGCGTCCAGGAGCTCCCTTTCGACGACGGAACCGACCACTTCCGCGGCCATCACGTCGGGGTGGCCGGCGCCGGGCTTCACGACCGGCATCTGTGACACACCGTACTCGCGCAGTACGTCGATCGCCTGGCCGACGGTCTCGTCCGGATGCATGTGGACCAGGCTGGGAATGGCTCCTTCCTTGCGGTTCAATACGTCCCCGACGCGTGCGCTCGGCCCTGTCTCTTCGAGGAACCCGTAGGACGCCAGCCACTCGTCGTTGAAGATCTTCGACAGGTACCCGCGCCCGCCGTCGGGCAGCAGGACGACCACGACGTCGTCCGGGCTCAGCGGCTCGGCGACCCGCAGCGCGGCGACGACGGCCATGCCGCAGGACCCTCCGACGAGGAGCCCCTCCTCGCGCGCCAGCCGACGGGTCATCTGGAAGGAGTCCTTGTCGGACACGGCGACGATCTCGTCGGCCACGGTCCGGTCGTACGCGGTCGGCCAGAAGTCCTCGCCGACGCCCTCGGTGAGATACGGCCGCCCGGACCCGCCCGAGTACACGGACCCCTCCGGGTCGGCACCGACGACCCGCACCTTGCCGTCACTGACGTCCTTCAGATAGCGCCCGGTGCCGGAGATGGTGCCGCCGGTCCCGACCCCCGCCACGAAGTGCGTGATCTTCCCCTCCGTCTGCTCCCACAGCTCGGGGCCGGTGGAGTGGTAGTGGGAGAGGGGGTTGTTGGGGTTGGAGTACTGGTCGGGCTTCCAGGCGCCCGGGGTCTCGCGTACGAGCCGGTCGGAGACGTTGTAGTACGAGTCGGGGTGCTCCGGGTCGACGGCGGTGGGGCAGACGACGACCTCGGCGCCGTACGCGCGCAACACATTGATCTTGTCGGTACTCACCTTGTCGGGGCACACGAAGATGCACTTGTACCCCTTCCGCTGGGCCACCATGGCCAGCCCCACACCGGTGTTCCCGCTGGTCGGCTCGACGATGGTGCCCCCGGGCCGGAGCTCGCCGCTCTGCTCGGCCGCCTCGATCATGCGCAGGGCGATGCGGTCCTTCACGGAGCCGCCCGGGTTGAAGTACTCCACCTTGGCCAGGACGGTCGCCTGGATACCGGCGGTCACGCTGTTGAGCCTCACCAGCGGGGTGTTGCCGACGAGACTGATCATCGAGTCGTGGAATTGCACCGTTGTCTCCGGTTGCTGCAAAAGATGCGGTCGTGATGGTTCTTATGGTTCCGCCAGCCTAAGGCTCGGTGGAGCCTTCACGTCTTGTTGAGATTGGGCGACGGTCCGTACGGGGCAAGGAGTGGTTGTACGGCTTCGAGGAGGTGGCGGCGACGCATGACGAGCATGTCGAGGGCGAGGGTGGCCCGGCGGATCGCGGCCGGCGCGGCATACGGCGGCGGCGGGGTCGGCCTGGTGGGAGCGGCGGCCGTCGGTCTGCTGCTGGCCGAGATGCAGCTGGCCAAGCGCCATGTGGGCAACGGGCACAGTCCGCACCCGCCGAGCGCGGACGGGCTGTACGGACACGCGTACGCCATCCCTGCCTCTGCCTCTGCCGTCCCTCCCCTCCGTCTGGTCATGCTCGGCGACTCCACGGCGGCCGGGCAGGGCGTCCACCGTTCGGGTCAGACGCCGGGGGCTCTGCTGGCCTCCGGGCTGGCGGCGGTCGCCGAGCGCCCGGTGATGCTGCGGAACGTGGCCCTGCCGGGCGCTCAGTCGGACGACCTGGACCGCCAGGTCGCGCTGATCCTCGGGGATCCGGACCGGGTCCCCGACGTCTGCGTCATCATGATCGGCGCGAACGACGTCACCCGCCGGATGCCGGCGACCCGCTCCGTCCGCCACCTCTCCGCAGCGGTACGCCGTCTGCGCACGGCCGGTGCGGAGGTGGTGGTCGGTACCTGCCCCGACCTGGGGACGATCGAACCGGTGCAGCAGCCGCTCCGCTGGCTGGCCCGCCGTGCCTCGCGCCAGCTGGCCGCCGCCCAGACGATCGGCGCGGTGGAGCAGGGCGGCCGTACGGTGTCGCTGGGCGACCTCCTGGGCCCCGAATTCGAGGCGAACCCGCGCGAGCTCTTCGGCCCGGACAACTACCACCCCTCGGCGGAGGGGTACGCGACGGCGGCCATGGCACTCCTGCCCACCGTCTGCGCCGCCCTCGGCCTGTGGCCCGCCGAGGAGGAGCGCCCGGACGCCTCCCGCCGCGAGGGCTTCCTTCCGGTCGCCCGCGCCGCCGCCGAGGCCGCGTCCGAGGCCGGTACGGAGGTCGCGGCGGCCATGCCCACGGGGCCGCGCGGCCCCTGGGCCCTCCTCAAGCGCCGCCGCCGACGCCGCGTCCCCGAACCGGACCCGACCCCCACGGCCGCCCCAGAGCCGTCCACCTGACCCCGGCCTTCCTCGCCCCCGCCGCCCCTACCCGTCCCATCCTCCAGGGGCGCTGCCCCTTCGACCCCGCCAGGGGCGGGTGGGCCGGTTGCGGGTGGGTGGGGCGAGGAAATGTGGGCCGGAAGAAAAGCAAGCGCTTAGAAAAATGCGGCCGGGGTCACACGGCCTGCTACGTGACCCCGACGGTACGTACGGGTAACTTCCCACACAGCCCTGCCCACACAGCCCTGCCCACACCACCCCGCACGACCTCGCACCCGCCACCCGGCCACCGCCCCTCAACGAGGCTCCCCCAGAGCTGAACGCCTGGGGGACCCCCACCGCGCCACCCCTTCCGACTGGAGCCGTGATGCCCGAAGCCGTGATCGTCTCAGCCACCCGCTCCCCCATCGGCCGCGCCTTCAAGGGCTCCCTCAAGGACCTGCGCCCCGACGACCTCACCGCCACGATCATCCAGGCCGCCCTGGACAAGGTCCCCGGACTGGACCCCAAGGACATCGACGACCTGATGCTCGGCTGCGGCCTCCCCGGCGGCGAGCAGGGCCACAACCTCGGCCGCATCGTCGCCGTACAGATGGGAATGGACCACCTCCCGGGCTGCACCATCACCCGCTACTGCTCCTCCTCCCTCCAGACCTCCCGCATGGCCCTGCACGCCATCAAGGCGGGCGAGGGCGACGTCTTCATCTCGGCCGGAGTCGAGATGGTGTCCCGCTCCGTCAAGGGCTCCAGCGACGGCCTCCCCGACACCCACAACCCCCTCTTCGCCGATGCCGAGGCCCGCACCGCCCAGGTCGCCGAGTCGGAGGGCGCGACCTGGCACGACCCGCGCAAGGACGGCCTGCTCCCCGACCCGTACATCGCCATGGGTCAGACCGCCGAGAACCTGGCCCGCCAGTGGGGCGTGACCCGCCAGGACATGGACGAGTTCGGCGTCCGCTCGCAGAACCTCGCCGAGGAGGCCATCAGGAAGGGCTTCTGGGAGCGCGAGATCACCCCGGTGACGCTCCCCGACGGCACGGTCGTCTCCACGGACGACGGCCCCCGCGCCGGCGTCACCCTGGAGGGCGTGCAGGGCCTCAAGCCGGTCTTCCGCCCGGACGGCCTGGTGACGGCCGGCAACTGCTGCCCGCTGAACGACGGCGCCGCGGCCCTCGTCATCATGTCCGACACCAAGGCCCGCGAGCTGGGACTGACCCCGCTCGCCCGCATCGTCTCCACGGGCGTCTCGGGCCTGTCCCCCGAGATCATGGGCTACGGCCCCGTCGAGGCGAGCAGGCAGGCACTCGCCCGCGCCGGCCTCACCATCGACGACATCGACCTGGTCGAGATCAACGAGGCCTTCGCCGCGCAGGTGATCCCCTCCTACCGCGACCTGAACATCCCGCTGGAGAAACTGAACGTGAACGGCGGCGCCATCGCCGTAGGCCACCCCTTCGGCATGACCGGCGCCCGCATCACCGCCACGCTCATCAACTCCCTCCAGTGGCACGACAAGCAGTTCGGCCTGGAGACGATGTGCGTCGGCGGCGGCCAGGGCATGGCGATGGTCATCGAGCGCCTCAGCTGACCCCGCCCCACCACGGCCCCACGCCCCACGGCACCCCGACGACTCCGGCCCGTCGCCGTCGCCGTACCCAGCGTGAACCTTCGGCCCGGGGTCCCGTCACCACAAGGACTCCGGGCCGTTCTGTGACCCAATCTCCCCCAGGATGTGACCTATCTCCCCCAGGAGGGCGATTTCGCAGGTCAGAGCCGATCCCACCCCAAACGTCAGGCCAAAAGACCTGTCCGTTTCGTGACGTTACGCACTGACAGCTGGTTAGTCCGCCCTTCAAGCTGATGTAGGAAGTCGGGGGTCGACTTTGAACCGGGAGTACGTCAGTGAGCGCCATGCCGATTGCTCTGCTGCTCACCACAGCCGCCAGCGCGGCCGTGGGCGTCGCCGTCCTGCGCACCCTTCAGGGGCTGCGCCGTGAGGTCGCGGCCCTGCACACCGAACTCGACGAGCGCCGCACCACGGGCACCCGCCCCGCCCCGCTCGTCCCGGCGGCCCGCCCGGCCGCCGACGCCGACGAGATACGCGCCGCCGTGGCCGAGGCGCTCGCCGAGGAGCGGGAGCGGGAGCTTGCCGAGGCGCGGGCGTTCTGGGCCGCCCAGGAGGCACGTGACGCCTCCGACGGCCCCACCCTGCTCGGTGGCCTGCCCGACAGCGAACTGTTCCTGCCCCGCCAGTCGGACTTCGCGGGCCTGGAGCACCTGGAGCCGGTCACCGAGTCGAGCCTTGAGGGCGACGACTTCGCCGGGGAGTCCCCGGAGCTGGCCGCGGCCCGCCGCCGTCACCCCTCCCACCCCGACTTCGTGCCGGCCCCGTCCCCGGCCGTGAACGACCACGAGCGTACGGTCGCCTGCCTCGAAGAGCTCGCCGAGTGCCGCGTCGAACTGGCCGACGTCCGCCCGGGCCCCCTGGGCACCCTCGACGTCTACGTCTTCGCCGACGGCACCACCCTCTGCATGACCCCCGGCCACCGCGAAACCGCCGAACGCCTCGCCACCGCCCTCCACACCGGCGACACCCCGTTCCTCCTGGGCGGCTCCGGCATCTCGGGCGCGTACACGCTGACCTTCCAGTGCGGCGAGGAGAACGTCTACATCCTGGCGGACAGGGTCATAGCGTCACTGTAAAACGCTGGTCCGGGGCCACCGTAAGGGCGCCGGGCTGTATCGATATATAGATTTACATCGACATGTCGGCTCCGCCGCGTGGGCGCAAGCCATCGCAACAAACCCCCGGCCGCCGGCGAACCTCAGACCCCCGCCCTCTTCTGCGCCCCCTCGACAAGCCTCACCGCTTCGTCGACCTGGGCCTCACTCGTCAGCACGAGGGCAAGATCATTCACCGCGACGGTGATCTGGTCGGCGGCGGCGAACATCCCCGCGTCCGGCATCTCCCGAGGCTCCGCTCCGGGCTCCTCCAGAAGCTGCGCCCGACGTGCCAACTCCCTGGCCAGCCCCAGCGCCTCGGCGGCGGCGCCCCGCTGCAGACGACTCTGCGGCGCGGCCCGCAGCCGGTCGGCAAAGTGCTCCACAGCACGGGTCAGCGGTGTCGTATCCATCACGTCGCGACACTACGCGTCTCAGCAGGACTGTTGCCAACAGGCCAACGCTCAGGCACGGTGACTTGAAGGACCGGCTTACATTTCCTGCGTCCGGAGGCGCCGATGTCCCAAGTCTTCTCCGAGGAGACCCATCGCAATCTGCTCGCCCGCATCCCCCATTGCACCGGTCGTGAAGTCTCCGACTGGCTCCGCACCGTCGACGAAGGCCCCGCCCTCTTCCGCTTCGAGGAGAAGGTCAGCTGGCTCCGCGCCGAGCACGACCTCGCGTACGGCCACGCCAAGGCGATCATTCACGAGTACGACCTGAGGAGGGCCGCGCGCAACCTGCGATGAGCGCGCACAACCGTGACGCCGCACGGCGGAACAACGAACAGAACAACAACAGGAAGGGCCCGGGAGCGAATGCTCCCGGGCCCCTCACTGAGATCACCGTGATCACTGAGACCAGGCCGCTACGACACCGGCTCGCACCGGATGCTTGCACCAGATCCCACCGGATGGATCAGTCGTCACCACTGAAGATGGCGACCAGCCGCAGCATCTCGATGTAGATCCACACCAGGGTCATGGTCAGGCCGAACGCGGCCAGCCAGGCCTCCTCGCGCGGGGCACCGTAGGCGACGCCGTCCTGGATCTGCTTGAAGTCGAGCGTCAGGAAGAACGCGCCGAGCAGGATCGCGAGGATGCTGACAATCGCGCCGAGCGGGCCCATGCTGCGCAGACCGCCGTCCTCGGCGACGCCGAAGACGACCAGCAGCAGGTTGACCGCCATGACGCACACGAAGGCGATCGCGATGGTCATACCGATGCGCGCGTACCGCGCGGTGACCCGGATCCAGCCCGCCTTGTAGACAAGGAGGGTGGCGCCGGTGACCGCCATGGTGCCGAGCACCGCCTGGAAGGGCGCGCCGGACCAGCGTGTGTTGAACATCTCACTGATCACGCCGAGGAAAACGCCCTCGAAGGCGGCGTACGTCAGGATCAGCGCGGGGGAAGCCTTGCGCTTGAAGCTCTGGACGAGGGCCAGGACCATCGCGACCAGGGCGGCGCCGATGGCCAGGCCCCAACTGGTGGGCGAGACCGGCAGAAGCGCCCACGCCAGAACGGCGCCGACGACGACCGTGCCGAGCGTCATGGCCGAACGCATGACGACGTCGTCCATCGTCATCCGGCCGGTGGTGACCGGGGCCTGCGGCGGCGCGCCCTGCTGCAGATCCTGCTGCGCGTACGGGTTCGTCGCGTACGGGTTACCGTCCTGCTGGGCGTACGGGTTGCCCTGCGTGCCGACAGCTGCTCCCCCGGCCTGCGGCGCGGTGTTGAAACCCGCGTAGCCGTTGTCGCGGCTGAACCCCCGTCGCGAGAAGACCGGGTTGCTGCTCCTCATTGCACTCCTCCATGGCCACCCTGCGCGGCCTTGGGCTCAAGAGTAATAGGTAGGCAAAGGATTGACCCTACTGCTTGGGAAGGATCTTTCCCTCGTCGTAACGCGCAACACGCTACGCGCCTCCGTGATTCCCCACACCAGAGCCCCCAACCCATGACCAACCTGGTACCTGCCCGGAACCGTCCGGAGATCAGCGGGGAGACGGAGCCGACGGGTCCGAGGGGATTCACCCGATTCGCGTCCACGGCTTACACCCATCGGTGTCGAAGGCCTAGTCGCGGGCGTACCGGTTCAAGTCCGGTTCCGGCTCCTCGATGGTGACAGGTCCTCGATGGTGACGGTCGTCCGCCCCTTGCCCGCGTCGGCGGGGCGGGCGCCACATCCGTCAGCGTGCGTCGCGCGTGCGGAGGTCGCATGTCGGGGTGCCCGAGAAGGCCCTGAAGGGCCGTGTGGGTTTTTGTTCGGTGACTGTCGGAAGTGCCCGGAACCGGACTTGAACCGGTACGCCCGCGAGGGGCAGCGAGGTTTAAGCTCGCCGTGTCTGCATTCCACCATCCGGGCAGGCCATGGGCTCCGCGTCGAGGTTCCGAGCCTATCGGGACGCTTCCCCCGAACAGCGGAAGGTCGGACCGATGTTGTCTTATTTTATTGACGTCTGAGGGTGCATCAGCCGTCGGTACAGGCCATCCGCACTTGCCAAGAGCCTTCCGGGCGACGGGGGCGCTCGTATGCGGAATGACGGAATTTCACCGCCCGAACGAGGGGCCTCCACAAGATGCTGACCGATGACGCGGTGACTCGTGTAGCCATGAGCGGTCGTGTGCGTCGGCGATGGCGGTGTTGGATCTCGCCCTCAGGGACGGTCGTCATCCCCAGGTATGACCCGGCACCCGGCCGTGCGACCGAAGTCGGCCCCCGGAACCGGAACAGCGGGTGACTACAAGTGGGGTGCTCGCCCCGGACGATGGAGGCATCCACCGAACGTCGTCCCCCGACAGGAGTTCCCGCCCGTGACCACCACTCCCATCGCCGACCGGGCCACGGCCGTCGCCGCCCGTGCCACGGAGCTTTCCAAGGTCTACGGACAGGGCGAGACCCAGGTGGTCGCCCTGGACCGGGTGACCGTCGACTTCCGGCAGGCCGAGTTCACCGCGATCATGGGGCCGTCAGGGTCCGGCAAGTCCACGTTGATGCACTGTGTGGCGGGGCTGGACACGTTCTCCTCCGGGTCAGTCCGGATAGGGGAGACCGAGTTGGGGTCCCTGAAGGACAAGCAGCTCACCAAGCTCCGTCGGGACAAGATCGGCTTCATCTTCCAGGCGTACAACCTGCTGCCGACGCTCACCGCTCTGGAGAACATCACCCTTCCGATGGACATCGCGGGGCGTAAGCCGGACAGGGAGTGGCTCGACAGTGTGATCCGGATGGTCGGTCTGTCCGACCGGCTGAGCCACCGTCCGTCCCAGCTCTCCGGTGGGCAGCAGCAGCGCGTTGCCGTTGCGCGGGCCCTTGCGTCCAGGCCGGACATCATCTTCGGTGACGAGCCGACCGGGAATCTCGACTCCCGGTCCGGTGCCGAGGTGCTCGGCTTCCTGCGCAACTCCGTGCGGGAGTTGGGGCAGACCGTGGTCATGGTCACGCATGATCCGGTGGCGGCGGCGTACGCGGACCGTGTCGTCTTTCTGGCGGACGGCCGGATCGTGGACGAGCTGTACGAGCCGACGGCCGACTTGGTCCTGGACCGCATGAAGCGCTTCGACGCGAAGGGCCGCACGAGCTAGCGGCGCCTCCGGCCCCGGCCAGGTCATTTGTCTCGCCCCCGCCGCCCCTACCCGTCCCATCCAACCCCCGGACAGAGAACCCATGCTCCGTACCGCCCTCCGCAACGTCCTAGCCCACAAGGCCAGGCTCCTCATGACCGTGCTCGCCGTAATGCTCGGCGTGGCGTTCGTGTCGGGCACGCTGGTCTTCACGAACACCATTTCGGACGCGTACCAGAAGAACTCGGCAAAGGGCTTCGACCACGTCGACGTGGCCATCCAGAGGGAAGGCCGGGAGATCGAGGGCGACACCATCGGTGAGCGCCCGAAGCTGACTCAGGCCCTCCTCGAAAAGGCCCAGAACACCCCGGGCGCCGACTCCGCGATAGGCGTCGTCACCGGCTTCACCGCCCTGGCCGACAAGAACGGCAAGCTTGTGGGCGACGGCTTCCAGTCCCAGGGCGGCAACTACTGGGGCACGGACGACCCCCGCTACCCGATCGAGCGCGGTCAGGCCCCCCAGGGCGAGAACGAGGTCGCCATCGACGCCGAGACGGCCCGCCGCGCCGGCTACGAGGTCGGCGACACCCTCCGCCTCTCCGTCGACGGCCCGGTCCTCACCCCCACCATCACCGCGATCTTCACGACGAACGACGGCAACGTCGCCGCCGGCGGCAGCCTCGCCCTCTTCGACACACCCACCGCCCAGCAACTCTTCGACCGCCGGGGCGAGTACGACGAGATCGACGTGAAGGCGGCGGCCGGGACCAGCCAGCGCGAGCTCAAGGCGGCACTCGACCGGACCGTCCCCGAGGACATCGCCTACACCACCACCGGCCGGCAACTCGCCGACGACCAGGCCGAACAGATCGCCTCGGCCACGAGCGGCATGCGCACGGGCCTGCTGGTCTTCGCCGGCATCGCCCTCTTCGTCGGCACGTTCATCATCGCCAACACCTTCACCATGCTGGTCGCCCAGCGCACCAAGGAACTGGCCCTGCTGCGGGCAGTGGGTGCCTCACGCCGGCAGGTCACCCGCTCCGTACTGGTCGAGGCCTTCGTCGTCGGCGCGGTCGCCGCGGTCACCGGTCTCGCCGCGGGCATCGGCATCGGCGCGGCCATGCGCGCGCTGATGGGAACGCTCGGACCGATGCCGGACGGCCCACTGATCATCTCGCCCGGCACCGTCGCGACCGCCCTGCTCGTCGGCGTACTCATCACCATGGTCGCCGCCTGGCTGCCGGGCCGCCGGGCCGCGAAGATCCCGCCGGTCGCCGCGATGAGCAGCGTCCACGCGAAGGCGACGACGAAGTCGCTGGTCGTACGGAACACGATCGGCGCGCTGTTCGCCGCCGCGGGCACCGCCGTCGTCCTCTACGCCACCACCCTCGACGGCTCGGACGGCCAGGCCCCCATGGGCTTCGGCGCGGTCCTGCTCATCATCGGCGTCTTCGTCCTCACTCCGCTCCTCTCCCGCCCCCTGATCGCCGCCGCCGCACCGGTCCTCCGCGTCTTCGGGGTCTCCGGCCGGCTCGCCCGCCAGAACTCCGTACGCAACCCGCGCCGCACCGCCGCCACCGCCTCGGCCCTGATGATCGGCCTGACGCTGATCACCGGTATGACGGTGATGGCGGGCAGCCTCCAGACGGCCATCAACAAGATGGCGTCCGACGGGATCAAGGCGGACTACGTCGTCTCGATGGCCAACGGGAACTCCCTCTCCCCCGACGTGGAGAAGAAGCTCGCCGCCACCGACGGCGTCACCGCCACCAGCCCTCTCCGCAACTCCTTCTCCCGCATCGACGGCGAGACCGAGTTCCTGACCGGCGTCGACGGCGCCACCATCGGGGACCTCATCGACCTCAAGGTCGACAGCGGCGCCTTCGAGGTCGGCGGCACGGACGTCGTCGTGGACGGGGACACCGCCGAGCTCCACGGCTGGCGGACCGGTTCGGCCTTCACGGTCTCGTACGAGGACGGCGAGAAGCAGCGCCTGACCGTCGCCGGGGTCTACGAGGGCAACGAGATGATCCAGGGCATCCTGTTGGACAAGGACACGCTCGCCCCGCACCAGAGCGGCGGCGACGTGGCCGACATGCAGGTCATGCTCAAGACCGACGGCGGTACGTCCGACGCCACCGAGGACCGTCTGGAGCAGGCCCTCGGCGACAACCCGGCCGTCCGGGTCCAGACGAAGCAGGACATCTCCGACGAAATCGCACGGACGTTCACCCTCATCCTGAACATGCTCTACGGCCTCCTCGCCATGGCCGTCCTCGTCGCGGTCCTCGGCGTCATCAACACCCTCGCCATGTCGGTGTTCGAACGCTCCCAGGAGATCGGCATGCTCCGCGCGATCGGCCTCGAACGCCGCGGCATCAAGCGCATGGTCCGCCTGGAGTCCCTCGTCATCTCCCTCTTCGGCGGCGTCCTCGGCATCGGCCTCGGCGTGTTCTTCGGCTGGGCGGCCGGCGAACTCCTCGCCAGCCGGATGGCGACGTACGAACTCGTCCTCCCCTGGACCCGCATGGCCGTCTTCCTGCTGCTGGCCGCGGCGGTCGGCGTCCTGGCCGCCCTGTGGCCGGCCCGCCGTGCGGCTCGCCTCAACATGCTGACGGCGATCAAGTCGGAGTAGCGGGAGGTGAGTCGGGGCCCGTTCCTCTCCTGTTCTGTCCTGGTCTTTCCTGGTCTTTCCTGGAGAGGAACGGGCCCCGTTCTTCGTACGGAGGGAGCCTACGGAGGCGCCCCTCAGCCCCAGCTACGCGCCCGCAACGGCATCCCGGACGCGCCGGAGTCGGGCGTCTTGACGGCCAGCACCTGGTTGACGCCGATGCGGTTGCGTTCGAAGGCGAGGGCGGAGGCGGCCATGTAGAGGCGCCAGACGCGGGAGCGGCCGGGGCTGGTGAGCTTGACGGCGCGCACCCACTGGGCTTCGAGGTTGGCGACCCAGTGGCGGAGGGTGAGGGCGTAGTGCTCACGGATCGACTCGACGTCGCGGACCTCGAAACCGGCGCGCTCCAACTGGGTCACGGTGGTGCCGATGGGGGCGAGTTCGCCGTCCGGGAAGACGTACGCGTCGATGAACTCGTCGACGGAGTACGAGGATTCGTCCCGCTGCGGGCGGCGGGCGATCTGGTGGTTGAGGAGCCGTCCGCCGGGCTTGAGGAGACGGTGGAGGTCCTCGGCGTACTCCAAGTACTTCTCGGTGCCCACGTGTTCGGCCATGCCGATGGAGGAGATGGCGTCGTAGGGCCCGTCGCGGACGTCGCGGTAGTCCTGCACGCGGATCTCGACCCGATCGGTCAGCCCTTCGTCGGCCACCCTCTTGCGGGCGTACGCGGCCTGCTCCTGGGACAGGGTGATGCCGACGACGCCGGCTCCGTGCTCGCGAGCGGCGTGGATGGCCATGGAGCCCCAGCCGCAGCCGACGTCGAGGAGTCTCTGGTCGGGCGTCAGGGCGAGCTTGCGGCAGATGAGTTCGAGCTTGTCGCGCTGGGCGGTTTCGAGGGTGGAGGTGTCCGGGGAGTCCCAGTAGGCGCAGGAGTACACCATGGACGGGCCCAGGACGATCTCGTAGAAGTCGTTGCCCACGTCGTAGTGGTGGCTGATGGCGCGTTTGTCGCTGCGTTTGGTGTGGAGGTGGCGGCGTCTGCGGACCTCCTCGCGGGGTGGGGCGGGCGGCGGGAGTGGCCGGGCGAGCTTGACCAGTCCGCGGACGGCGGCCCGCGACTCGGGGTCGCGCAGGGTCTCGGCGAGGGTGCGGGCGTCGTCATCCCGCTCCCAGATGAGGCCGGCGAGGAGGTCCAGGGCGGTGTAGAGGTCGCCCTCGATGTCGAGGTCCCCCGCGACCCAGGCCCGCGCGAGTCCCAGTTCGCCGGGTTTCCAGAGGAGGCGGCGCAGGGCGCGGCGGTTGCGTACGACCAGTGTGGGGGCGCCGGGGGGTCCCGCTTCCGAACCGTCCCAGGCGACGCGGACCCGTACCGGGATCGGGACTCCCAGCAACTGTTCGAACAGGCTCTGCAGCCGCGGCGCGGCATCCAGCATGACGCACACCTCCGTGATGGGCGATCCCGGATTGTCCAACACCACGTAAACACCAACCGCCCGGCCGCGCAGTCCCCCAGAGGCGTTACAACTGGGCAAAAGGCGTGTTCGGGGGCGTGTCGGCGGGGTGGGGCAGCTGTGGGGTTCGTTTTCCGCCCCCACACCCCCTGGCCCACCCCGCACACGCCGAAGGGGCCGCCCGCACCACGGATGGCGGGCGGCCCCTTCGGGGAGGGAGGTGACCGGGTGGACCGGGTGGGTCAGGAGGCCTTGGCCTTCTCCTCGGTCTTCGCGGTGGTTTCGGTCTTGCTCGCGGCAGCGACCGGCGCCGGCTTGGCAGCCTCGTAGAACTCCTCGCGGGGGTTCTCCATGGCGCCGAGGGACACGACCTCACGCTTGAGGAACATGCCGAGCGTCCAGTCGGCGAAGACGCGGATCTTGCGGTTCCAGGTCGGCATGGCGAGCCCGTGGTAGCCACGGTGCATGTACCACGCGAGCCGCCCCTTGACCTTGATCTTCATCTTGCCCATGACGATCATCGCGACACCCTTGTGGAGGCCGAGGCCCGCCACCGCACCCTTGTTGGCGTGCGAGTACTCCTTCTGCGGGAAGCCCCGCATACCGGAGACCACGTTGTCACCGAGAACCCTCGCCTGACGCAGCGCATGCTGGGCGTTCGGCGGGCACCAGGCGTTCTCGACGCCGGCCTTGCGGGCGGCGACGTCGGGCACCTGGGCGTTGTCACCGGCGGCCCAGATGTAGTCGGTGCCGGTGACCTGCAGGGTCGGCCGGGTGTCGACGTGACCGCGCGGACCGAGGGGCAGGCCGAAGCGCGAGAGCACCGGGTTCGGCTTCACGCCCGCCGTCCACACGATCGTGTTGGAGTCGACTTCGAGGCCGTTCTTCAGGACCACGTGGCCGTCGACGCAGGAGTCCATGGAGGTGGACAGGTAGATCTCGATCCCGCGGCTCTCCAGGTGCTCCTTGCCGTACTGGCCGAG
The DNA here is from genome assembly GCF_053591955.1 of Streptomyces sp. NPDC002845. Classification (NCBI taxonomy): domain Bacteria; kingdom Bacillati; phylum Actinomycetota; class Actinomycetes; order Kitasatosporales; family Streptomycetaceae; genus Streptomyces; species Streptomyces sp. NPDC002845. Next base: position 14,664 of record NZ_JBSFUU010000093.1, read on the forward strand.
CTTGGGGCCGACCTCGGGAAGGATCTTGTCGGCGGCGTCGACGAGGACGAAGCGCATGTCCTCGCGGGACACGTTGGTGTAGTACTTCGCCGCGTCGCGGGCCATGTCCTCGACCTCGCCGATGGTCTCCGCGCCGGCGAAGCCACCGCCGATGAAGACGAAGGTGAGCGCCCTGCGGCGGATCTCCTCGTCCGTCGTGGAGTCGGCCTTGTCGAGCTGTTCGAGGACGTGGTTGCGCAGGCCGATGGACTCCTCGATGCCCTTCATGCCGATGCCCTGCTCGGCCAGGCCGGGGATCGGGAAGGTACGGGAGACCGCGCCCATCGCGATGACCAGGTAGTCGAAGGGCAGTTCGTACGCCTCGCCGACCAGCGGGGCGACGGTGGCGACCTTGCGGTCCTGGTCGATGGTGGTGACCCGGCCGGTGAGGACCTCCGCCTTGGGGAGCACACGTCGCAGCGGGACGACGACATGCCGCGGGGAGATGTTGCCGGCGGCGGCTTCGGGGAGGAAGGGCTGGTAGGTCATGTACGACCGGGGGTCGACGACCGTGACGGTCGCCTCGCCGTAGCGCATCTTCTTGAGAATGCGCCGAGCTGCGTACAGGCCTACGTACCCACCGCCTACTACGAGGATCCTGGGACGCTCCGTGGTGCTCATGCCATCGAGTATCCACCCGCTCCAGGGGGGTCGCTCGTGCGCCCCTTCACAAGCTTGGGCGGGTACTCTGCTACACTGCGCGGCCCGCGTGATCAAGGTCATGGCACGGCGGGGGAACCACGGCACAAGGCGGACCGTTGTCAATGCCGCGTGAGCTGCCGATCCAGGCCTCCGGACCCTCTGAACCGATCCTCCGCTTCACCTGTGCGCAACACACATGGAACACCCACACGGACCCCTCGTCGGCCCTTTGACACTCTCACGAGGGGTCCCCGCCATCGAATCGTCGCCCTACAGGGCCGTTTTCCTTGTGAAGAACTTCACGAACTTTTTCGGCGGCCCGTCACCGAGGGGCCCTCTCGCGCCCCTCGGACGCGCTCATACGTTATACGACCTGCTCAGCCGGAGAGCTACTGATCAGTAGCAAACGAGGGCGACGCCACAGGAAACGGGTGGCTCACCCCAAGAAGAGACCGGGTGGCTCACGCCGAGGAACGCGTGGCTCTCACGCCACCGACCACGCGATGCCGTCGAGGATGTCGTGCTCGCTCACCACGACCTCGCTCGCCCCGATCCGCTCCATGATCGACAACAGTACGAGCGCGCCCGCGGCGATGACGTCCACCCGCCCCGGGTGCATCGAGGGGATCGCGGCCCGCTCGGCGTGGGTGGAGGCGAGCAGCCACTCGGTGATCTCGCGGACCCGGTCGTACGGGACGCGTGAGTGGTGGATGGCCGTCGAGTCGTACTCGGGGAGGTCCTGCGCGATCGCCGACACCGTGGTGACCGACCCCGCGAGGCCGACCAGCGTCCGTGCCTCCCGGAGCGGCACGGTGCGCTCCGCGAGGTCCAGGGCGGCCTCGATGTCGGTGCGGATCGCCTGGATCCGGTCGGGGGTGGGCGGGTCGCTGACGGCTCCGTCCTTGACCAGGTGCCGTTCCGTCATCCGTACGCAGCCGATGTCCACGGAGCGGGCCGCGCGCACGTGGGCCTCGCCGACCACCAGTTCGGTCGAGCCGCCGCCGATGTCCACGACCAGGTAGGGCGTGTCGAGGTCCTCCCGGCCGGTGAGTTCCTTGGTCGCTCCCGTGAAGGAGAACTCGGCCTCCTGGTCGCCGGAGATGACCTCCGGCTCCACGCCGAGGATGTCCAGGACGCCGCGTACGAACTCGTCCCGGTTCTCGGCGTCGCGCGAGGCCGAGGTCGCGACGAAACGGAGCCTCTCCGCGCCGTGCTCCTTGATCACCGTCGCGTACTCCCTGCATGCCGCGAACGTGCGCTCCAGGGCCTCCGGGGCCAGGCGTCCTGTGCGGTCGACGTTCTGGCCGAGGCGCACGATCGTCATCCGACGGTCCAGGTCGGTCAGTTCGCCGGTGTCCGGGTTCGCGTCGGCGACGAGGAGGCGGATGGAGTTGGTGCCGCAGTCGATGGCGGCGACGCGGGTCACTGGGCGCTCTCCTCTGCGGTCGTCACACACGCCCCCTTGCGCCACCACTCCGGCAGCATCCCGATCGCCTCGTCACCCAGGGGGTTCACCCCCGGCCCGGCAGCCAGCGAGTGAGCGACCAGCACATGCAGGCACTTCACCCGATCCGGCATCCCACCCGCGCTCGGGAAACCCTCCAGCAGCTCGATGGCGTCCCGACGGGCGATGTAGTCCTCGTGGGCCGCCCGGTAGGCCTCGGCCAGCTCGGGGTCGGACGACAGCCGCTCCGTCATCTCCTTCATCACCCCGTTCGCCTCCAGCGTCCCGATCGCGGAAGCGGCCCGCGGACACGTGAGGTAGTACGTGGTCGGGAAGGGCGTCCCGTCCGGCAGCCGCGGGGCGGTCTCGACGACGTCCGGCTGCCCGCACGGGCACCGGTGGGCAATCGCGCGGAGCCCACGCGGCGGCCGCCCGAGCTGCTGCTGGAAGGCCTCGACGTCCGCGTCGGTCGGCTCGGTGCGCGGGGTGGAAGGGGGCGGGGATTCCATACCTGTACTCGAGTCTCCCTGAAGTCTCTGAAGTCGTTCACCAGTCGTTCACCGGTCGGAGGCGACGGCGGCGGCGTCGGCCTTGTCGACCCCGTCCCAGACATTGGCGTACCAGGGACGGTCGGCCGCCCCCTGCGTCGCACGCGACTGCTTGGCCGTGTCCGGGTCGATCACGATGTAGCCGGTCTCGCCGGGCATCACGTAGTGCAGCCGTTGCCGGATCTGCTGCTCGGCGTACGCGTCGTCCTGCCACCGCGCCTTGAGGTCGCGCAGCCGTTCGACGCGCTCACGGGCCTCCTCGCGCTGCCGCTCCAGCTCGGCGATGTCGGCGCGCTGGGAGACGTACTGCCTCATGGGGTACGCCAGAGCCACGATCAGCGTGCAGAGGACCAGGACGAGCAGCGCCGCCCGGCCGGTCAGACGGGAGCGGCGGGCCTGGCGCTTGGTCTGGGAACGGTAGACACGGGCGGCCGTCTGCTCGCCGAGCAGCCGCAGCCTGGTCGCGGTGGAGAAACGGTCCCGGTCCTTCACTGCCATCTGGCCCTCCGCCTCCCCTTCACCCGTTCACACCCGTCGCAGCCGTCACACGCCCCGTCATACGCGCGTACGTCCCCGGACACGGTACGGGACCGAGTACGGGGACGTACGTACGACGCTTCCTACTGCTGTTCCTGCCGCTGTTGCGACCGCTGTCGCCGCTGCCGTCAGCCCTTGCTGTGCTTAACGGTTCGCAGAGCGCTGTGCTTAACGGTTCGCAGAGCGAAACCGCGGGAAGGCCGAGCGGCCCGCGTACACCGCCGCGTCGTCGAGGATCTCCTCGATACGCAGCAGCTGGTTGTACTTGGCGACGCGCTCGGAGCGGGCCGGGGCGCCCGTCTTGATCTGGCCGCAGTTGGTGGCGACTGCGAGGTCGGCGATGGTGACGTCCTCGGTCTCGCCGGAGCGGTGGGACATCATGCACTTGAAGCCGTTGCGCTGGGCGAGCTCGACGGCGTCCAGGGTCTCGGTCAGCGAGCCGATCTGGTTGACCTTGACCAGCAGGGCGTTCGCGGACTTCTCCTCGATGCCGCGGGCCAGGCGCTCCGGGTTGGTGACGAACAGGTCGTCGCCGACGAGCTGGACCTTGTCGCCGAGCTTCTCGGTGATGATCTTCCAGCCGTCCCAGTCGTCCTCGAACAGCGGGTCCTCGATGGAGACGAGCGGGTAGGCCTCCACCAGCTCCGCGTAGTACTCCGTCATCTCGGCGGCCGTGCGGTTCTTGCCCTCGAAGACGTAGGAGCCGTCCTTGTAGAACTCGGACGCGGCGACGTCGAGCGCGAGGGCGATCTGCTCGCCGGGGGTGTAGCCGGCCTCCTTGACGGCCTCAAGGATGAGGTCGAGGGCCTCGCGGTTGGAGCCGAGGTTCGGGGCGAAGCCGCCCTCGTCGCCGAGGCCGGTGGCCAGGCCCTTGCTCTTCAGGACCTTCTTCAGGGTGTGGTAGACCTCGGCGCCCCAGCGTAGGGCCTCGGAGAAAGACTCCGCGCCGATCGGGGCGATCATGAACTCCTGGATGTCCACGTTGGAGTCGGCGTGCGAGCCGCCGTTCAGGATGTTCATCATCGGCACCGGCAGCAGGTGCGCGTTCGGGCCGCCCAGGTAGCGGAAGAGGGGGAGGTCGCTGGCCTCGGAGGCGGCGTGGGCGACGGCGAGCGAGACGCCGAGGATGGCGTTGGCGCCGAGGGAGCCCTTGTTGTCGGTGGCGTCCAGGTCGAACATCGCCTGGTCGATCAGGCGCTGCTCGGTGGCGTCGTAGCCGACCAGCTCCGGGCCGATCTGCTCGATGACGGCGAGGACGGCCTTCTCGACGCCCTTGCCGAGGTAGCGGTTGGAGTCACCGTCGCGGAGCTCGATGGCCTCGAAGGCGCCGGTGGAAGCGCCGGACGGAACGGCGGCACGACCCGTGCTGCCGTCGTCGAGGCCGACCTCGACCTCGACCGTGGGGTTGCCTCGGGAGTCCAGGATTTCCCGGGCTACGACGACGTCGATGGACGGCACGAGCATCTCCTTCTTGGATGTGACGCTGAGAGTGCGGGGCGCAAGGCCTTGCGACTAGAGCCTAACCGCCTCCGGGACATAGGCCAGCCGACCGACCGTCCCGTGGACAAGGACTGACGGCACCTATTGTTCCCGAACGGAACAAAGAGGGGTGGCGAAGAAAAGTGGGGAGACGGAGAAGGTCGCGATGAAGGTGCCGGATGAAGGTGACGAAGGGCGGCGAAGAAGGTGGCGATGAAAAAGCCCCGCCCCGGTGCGTACGGGGGAGTACGCACCGGGGCGGGGAGCCCGTGGGGACGGGGGTGACCCTCACGAGGCCTCCAGTATGAGGACCACGGATGTGAGGATCCTTTGGTTCAACTGAGAGTCGTATGAGTCTCCTGTCGAACCGGAGTGGCCGCCGGCCTCGGCCTCAGCCTTGGTTCGGCTTCAGCCCCAGCTTCAGCTTCGGCTTCAGCCGAGGTGCAGCTGCTGGCCCGGGTAGATGAAGTCGGCGTCGTCGATGATGTCCTTGTTCAGCTGGAAGAGCTTCTGCCAGCCACCCTCGACGTCGTTCTCGGCGGCGATGCCGCTGAGGGTGTCGCCGGAGACGACCTCGTACTCGCCGTCGCCCTTCTTGACCGTCTTGCCGGTCGGAGTCTCGACGGTGGCCCGCTCGGAGGAACGCGAGGCGCGGGTCTCCTGCTCCTGGGTGCCCTGCTCGGAGGAGCTGGAACCCGAAGAGCTGGAACCGGAGGAGCTGGAACCGGAGTTGTTGGCGGAGCTTTCGGTGCCGGTGCTCGCGCCGCCGTCGTACGCGGCGCTGGACAGACCCGTGCCGCAGGTCGGCCAGGCGCCCTTGCCCTGGCCCGCGAGGACCTTCTCGGCGATCTCTATCTGCTGGGCCTTGGTGGCCTGGTCCGCGGTGGCGGCGTACTGGGTGCCGCCGTACCCGGCCCAGGTCGAGGCCGAGAACTGCAGGCCGCCGTAGTACCCGTTGCCGGTGTTGATGGACCAGTTGCCGCCGGACTCGCACTGCGCGACCGCGTCCCACTCGGAGGCGGTGGCGGCGGAGGCGCTGCCGGCGGCCATCAGCGGGGCGGCGATGGCGGCGCCGGTGACACCGGCGAGCGCGACGAGGCGGCTGGCCTTGGACGGACGACGGTGCTTGCCCTTGCAAGAGTGCAGCATGTTTGCGATCCCCTCACCGACGCCTACGAGGTGAGCTGTCGGGTTCGGGCCGGTTGAGTTGCCCGGCCGCGCGGATCGCTTTCGCTTCCGCACGGCTTCACCCCGAGCCGGTTCCGGCATCAACTGCCGGGCCCGGCACTTACCTTGGGTCCCCCGCTCCTGCCTACGGCGCTTGACGCGACGACTGTTCCCGTGCGGCCGTTGGCAGGATTCGGCGTGACGACCGCAGGAGCCCGCTGTGGCGAGCAGTCACGACCGTAAACACGCGATTCGCCGAATTTCAAAAAGGATCAGGGCTTCTGTGATTCATCTCCCACCGAGATCAAAACGGGCATTCGGTGCGAAGCATGACGCGAACTACCGCTGCTTTTCGCCCGATTCGACCCCGAGCTCCAGGGTCTGACCGGGCATGATGTGGTTCGGGTCAGCACCGACCGTCCCCCTGTTGTCTGCGTACAGCACGGACCATCCGCCTTCGACGCCAAGGGAGTCGGCGATCGCCCACAGGGTGTCCCCGGTACGGACGACGTACGAGCCGTCGTCCGGCGCCTCGCGGGAGGCGTGACGGCCAGAGGGGGTGCCGGTACGACCGTCGTCGATACGGCCGCCGGTCGCGCCCTCGTCGGCGCTCTCGTCGGCACTGTCGCCGCGGTGGCGGCCGGTGCCGGTGGTTTCGGTGTCGGCTTCGACTTCGGTTTCGGTGCCGGTTTCGGCGCTCTCCTCGCCGTCGCCGCCGGTCGAAGAGTCGGCGCCCTGTTGGGAGTTGCCGGAAGCGCCACTCCCGGTGTCGCCTGTGGCCGAGCTGTCGGAGTCCTGTGAGGTGCTCTCGCCGGTGTCGACCAGTCCGGTGTCGGCCTTGGTGGAACCTTCGGCGACATCCGGGGACGGGTCGGAGGTACCGGATGAGTCAGAGGTACCGGACGGGTCGGAAGCGTCGGACGAACCAGAAATACCGGATGAATCAGGAGTACCGGATGAGTCGGACGAGTCAGATGAACCGGACTGGCCGTCACCCACGACCCCGGTGTCTACGTCGGCGGAGCCGGAGTCCCTGCCGAGGCCGGTGAGCAGGCCGCAGGAGGCCCAGACGCCGACGCCCTGGTCGGCGAGGATTCTCTCGGCGACGGCTATCTGCTGGGAACGGCTGGCCTGGTCGGCGCGCTCCGCGTACTCGCGGCCGCCGTACTTCTCCCAGTTCTCCTGCGACAACTGGAGTCCGCCGTAGTACCCGTTGCCGGTGTTGGCGCTCCAGGCTCCCCCGCTCTCGCACTCCGCGACCTGGTCCCAGGTCGCCCCGCTGGCCGCGCTCGCACCGGTGGCGCCGAGCAGTGGGATCGCGATGGCGGACCCGGTGACTCCCGCCGCTACGAGGAGGGCCGGAGCCTGACGGGGGCGACGGTGACGACCGTTCCCGGAGAGCATGCGGTTGCCTTTCACGCGACAGCAGTGGCCAGCGCGGCGGGTGTGACACACCGCCCCACTGATGGTGAACGTATCGGCAGCCGATCACTTGTCACAAGTTAATGCAGCGCAGATCACGTGAAGATCACAGAATTGAAGGCGTGTCACCTTTACGCAGGTGAGAGCGGTTGGCCACGGGGCGTGAACTCAACAGGCAACGTGCGTAGTCCACGCATGATGAGACCTCCCCGCCATCTCAAATCGGCCGGATCCACCGCCAGTTGCAGATCGGGGAGCCGGGTGAGGAGCGCGGCGAGCGCGGTCTGCCCCTCCAGCCGGGCGAGGGGCGCGCCGAGGCAGTAGTGGATGCCGTGGCCGTAGCCGAGGTGCTGGTTGTCGCGGCGGGCGAGGTCGAGGGTGTCGGGGTCGGCGAAACGGGCCGGGTCACGGTCGGCGGCAGCGAGGACGACGAGAACGGGGTCGCCGGGAGCGATGCCCTGCCCGCCGATGCTCAGCGGCCGCGTGGCGAAGCGCCACGTGGCGAGTTCGACCGGGCCGTCGTAGCGCAGGAGTTCCTCGACGCCGGTTTCCAGGAGCCCGGTCTCCTCGGCGGCGAGGGAGGCCTGGAGGCAGGCGCGTTGCTCGGGGTGGGTGAGCAGGGCATGAGAGCCATTACCGATCAAGTTCACAGTCGTCTCAAAACCGGCGAACAGGAGGATAAAGGCCATGGCGGCCGCCTCGTTCTCGGTGAGGTGCTCGCCGTGGTCGGAAGCGCGGATGAGGCCGGAGATCAGGTCCTCGCCAGGCGTGGCTTCGGCGGGCAGCGCCTCGCGCTTGCGGTGGATGAGGTCGGCGAGATAGCCGCGTATCTTCTTCACCGACCGCGCGACACCGCCGCGCGGGCCTCCCCCGTGCCGGATCATCATCCCCGCCCAGTCCCGGAAGTCGTCCTGGTCCTCGCGCGGGACGCCGAGCAGGTCGCAGATCACGTAGATGGGAAGGGGGAACGCGAACTCGTGGATGAGATCCGCGCTTCCCTGCTCCGCGAACTGGTCGATGAGGTGGTCCGTGAGTTCCTGCACTCGGGGGGCGAACTCGGCGACTCTGCGGGGCGTGAAGGCCTTGGACACGAGCCTGCGGAGCCTGGTGTGGTCCGGCGGGTCGATGTTGAGGAGGTGCGTCATCAACTCGGCCTTGCGTTCCCCGGGGATGCCGGTCTTGCCCTTGGCGTGCGCCGGTTCGTCGTGGTGCGCCGGATTCTTGGAGAGGCGCGGGTCGGCAAGGGTCTGCTTGGCGTCGGCGTAACGGGTGACGAGCCATGCCTCCACTCCGCTGGGGAGGCGGGTCCTGTGCACGGGGGCGTGCTCGCGGAGCCAAGCGTAGGCGGGGTAGGGGTTGGTGGCGAATTCCCAGGTGAAGAGTTCTGGGGCGGTGCCGGTGGGGGTGGCGGGCTGGGGGTGGTTGGTCACTCCTTGACGGTAGCGGGCGGGTCGGAGGGGGGTGTGGGGAGCCGGCCCAGGAGCTTCTTCGCGTAGTAGTGGCCTTGCTCGGCGGCTCTGCGAAGCCATTCGTCGGCTTCCACGGGCTCTCCGCCGCGCTCCTTCAGCAGCTTCCACAGCCAGTACGCGGCCTCGCCGCTTCCTTGGTCGGCTGCCTGGCGGAGGAGTTCCTCCCCTTCCTGCACGGCACCGGTACGGCTGAGGAATTTACCAAGGTTCGCGGGCGCGGCAGGATAACCTGCCGCCATAGCCCTGCGGTAGATGTGCTCCACTTCCGTGTCATGACCACCAAGCCGGTCCAGGAAGAACGCCAAATCGTATAGGGCTTGCGGGTCTCCACGAGCAGCGCCACGACGGAGCCAGGCTTCTGCTGCCTCCACATTCTGCCGAAAGAGCAGCAGCCTGCCGATGCTCGTGGTCACCGCCTCATGACCGGCCTCGTTCGCCTCGGCGTACCACTGGAGGCTCTCGGTGGTATCTCCACTGCCAAACAGCATGTCGCCCAACTGATGCGCCGCGTTGCCATCACCACGATCGGCCGCCGTACGCAGCCACTGCTCGGCGAGGGCACGGTGGGCCTGCCCCAGTAGTCGCGCGCAGTCACGATCGGAATACTTCTCGGCTGCGATCTGCAGATACGGGAGAGCATCCTTCACCTCGCCCCGTTCGAACAGAGTCTTGCCCAAACGCCCGGCGAGTTCATCCCGCCCGGCTTCCACCGCCCTGCGAAACCAAACCAGGGCTGCTTCCTCCCCGTAGACGGCCTCGCTCAGCAGGCCCATCATCCGCAGGGCTTCCGGGTCACCGTCCTCGGCCCGGGGTGCGAAGACGGGGTGGGCAGCTCGCCACACACTGCGGATCACCTCACTGTCGTCCCGCGTCTCCTCAACGACGAAATGCCAGAACTCGTCTGGCACAGGCGGCCAGGAGTCGTCCCGCATCACGTCCGCCACGAGCGACCCGTACGCGCGCCATGTCTCGGTCTCGCACTTCCGCCAGAACTCGCGCCCCCCACCCCTTACGAGCAGCCCGGTGACCCCGCGCCTCTGTTCGGCCGCCCACGTGAACGCCTCCTCCGCCGACTCCCGTCCCGCTGCGGCGAAGGCGTCGATGCCGTAACGCCCGCATGCGTCCTCCAGCATCGCCGACGGTACGTTCCGGGTGACCCCGCACCGCGCAAAGTCGATCGCCGCTCGAACGAGGAGGTGTCCCTGGGGGTGGGGACTGCCGGGGCGGGCCGCGCGGCTCCAGAGATCCCGGAGTTCAGGGCCGACCGCCAGATACTCGGTGACGCTGTGGTCGCCGCGCCAATTCACGGCATCGGTCAGCAAGGCAGAGCCCTCGGCGTGCTGCCCCAGCAGTCGCCCAAGTTCGTCCTCGCTCCAGTCCCGCGTGAGTCCGACCGTTTCCGCTCTCCCTAGGAGTCGAGATGCGCGTCCCCCGCCGAAGCGATGGGCGTCGTACACCTCATCGTTCATCGTCGCCATCACAGTGACCTTCAAGTCACTGAGCTGCGTCAACAGCCCGGAGTCCAAGCCCTGCTCACTCAGATGGCCCTCCAACTCGTCGAGCCAGACGACGTACACGCCCTCCCGGTCGCGCAGCGCGTCCGGCAGGCGCCGCAGGTCCATGCCGGGCGAGGGGGCGTACACCCTCGTCTGTGGCGGAAGGGTGCGGGCGACGGCCTCCCACGCGGTGCGGGTCTTGCCGGAGAGCGGCTCGCCGGTCACGACGATGAGGCCCCCGGAGATCTGGGACTCCACGAGCAGATCGACCAGCCGCTCTTCCACGTCCCGCGCCACGTAGGGCGGTAGGAGGGGCTCGCCCCCGAAGCGGCGCGTCCGGTGCACGCCGAGGCCGATGGGGTCGGCGGAGGCTGTGGTCGGCCAGTTCGCGGGGTCGGGGAGGCTGACCGTGCCGTACGGGTGGTTGTACTGGGCGCCGGTGACCGGGCCGTTGAAGGTGCTGCCGCGGAAGTCGAAGTGATCGGACGGGGGCGGGGCGGCGTGGCTGTTGGTCGTCACAGAGCCTATGTTGGCGGCCTGGATGACGCTGCCGGTGACCGTGCTGCCGGACACCGTATTAGTGGTACAGCTCTCCGGGGCCGCGTCCGGGTCCGGCTTCGCGGCCAGGGTGAACTCTGCGATGAGGGCCCGGAGTTCGTCGGTGGCTCGCTCGGTCCCCACGGCCTGCACCAGCGTTGAGCGCACGTACGCGCGCCACCGCCGTTCCACCATGTCCCCGTCCTCGTGGCGCTCCGTCCTCCCGGCGAGGCGGCGGAGGTCCTCGGCGAACGCCCCCTGCCCGTTACGCGAGAACCACTCCACGAAGCCGTCCCGCACTCCCCGCCACTCCGCCGAGCACACCCCGTCCATGAGCACCTGGGCCCCCTCGACCGCCAGCCGCTCCAGCTCCCGTTCCACGCGCGCCCCCACACCGCTCGACCGTCCCTGAGCCAACGGTACTGGCCCCCAGGCGCCCGCCTACGTCACTCCGCCCCCTCCACCCTCCGGATCGCATCCCGATAAACCCGCGCCGCCGCCCGCAGCGCCGCCTCCGGATCGACACCCTCGGCTTCGGCACGTGCGGCCATCGCCAGCAGCTCGTAGCCGACGCCCTCGCCCTGCGGTATCGGAACCTCGATACCCGCCGTACGCACCCGCGACGTCAGCTTCGCCGCCAGGGCCAGACCCGGCTGGCCGAGGGGTATCCCGTCCGTCACCGACTCGCGCTGCTTCTCCACCGCCTTAGTGCGCAGCCAGTGGGCCTTGACGTCCTCGGGGGTCTCGGCGGTCTCGCCGCCGAAGACGTGCGGGTGGCGGTGGATGAGCTTGGTGACGATGCCGCCCGCGACATCATCAATGGAGAACGGCGCGTCCTCGTCCTCCTCGGCGATACGGGCGTGGAAGACGACCTGCAACAGCACATCCCCCAACTCCTCGCGGAGCTCGCCCCTGTCGCCCTCCTCGATGGCCTCGACGAGTTCGTACGCCTCCTCGATGCCGTACTTGGCGAGGCCCTTGTGGGTCTGCTGGGAGGACCAGGGGCACTCGGCGCGGATGCGGTCCATGACCTGGACGAGGTCGAGGAGGCGGGCGCCGGGGAGGTCGTACGACGCCGGGAGGAGCTCCAGGTCGGGCATCTGGACGCGGCCCGAGCCCGCGAGACGTGCCAGGCCGTCGGTGAGGTGGGGCTCGCCCTCGCCGGTGGCGACGACTGCCAGGGTGCGGCCGCCCGCGCAGGCGTCCACCAGCTCCTCGGCGGTCGGGCTCGTCTCCTCCACGGCTATGCCCGCCTCGCGCAGGTACGGCAGCTGCGGGTGGGCGCCGTCCGCGCACAGGACGCGGTCGGCGTCGCGGAGCGTCTGCCAGGCCGGCCAGGACAGCAGGCCGGGCGCGACACGGTGGCTGGTGGTGAGCAGGACGATGCGACCGGGGGCGGCGGCGTCAGGGCTGGTTGCGTTCACCCCACGAACGTAACCCACACCACGGACGCCACCAGCGGTTGTCCACAGGGCAGGGCGGCCGGCTCCCTCAGCCGAACCGTTTATCCACAGGCCCGGCCGTGCAGTCCCGGCTCCCCGGTTACGTCGTCTGCTCCGGCGCCGCCGCCGTGACCTCCCGCACCCACGGCGTCTTCGCGTCCACGCGGCTGCTCTGCTGGACGTCCCAGGTGCCGTAGCGCGGGTTGAGGTCCACGTCGAGCTGCCCGGACGCCGTGGAGAGGGCCTTCCAGAAGGTGGTCCGGCCCTCGTCGGTGTTCATGTCGGCGCCGAGGGCGGCGGCGAGCTTCTGGGCCTTGATCTCGGTGCGGAGGTTGTCGTCGAGGCGCTGCGGGGGGACGCCGTACTGCTGCAGCCACGTCATCTCCAGCGCCTCCGCGCCGCCGGTCTGCTGCTCCATCGAGGCCCGGAAGGACTGGATCTCCTTGCGGGTCACGGTCACCCCTGCGTCCTCGGCCGCGCGGCCGAGGACCTTGTCGAGAACCATGCCGTGCAGGGTGTCGCGGGTGAGGCCGCCGGTCTGGGCGATGACCTGCTCGTACTGGGCCTCGTCCGCGATGGCGGCCCGCTGGGCGTCGCGCACCTCGTTGACCCGGTTCTCCAGTTGCGCGACGGTGATCCGCTGGTCGCCGACGACTGCCGCGGCGCCTGGGTGCGCGTCGTTTCCACAGGCGGTGAGGAGAGGGGCCGCGGCGATGGCGGCCGAGAGGAGGAGCGCGGTGCGACGGCGGCGGTGCAAGGAAACCTCCCGGGGAGCTTGTGCGACGGTGCACAAAGTCTTGCGATGATCGATGGTAGGCAGTGACCTGGTTCTCGGCCACCCATTCGACCAACGATTCGCGAGCACTTCGGGCACCGGTTCACCGTGACCTGCCAAGCGCCGGGCCACACCACCGGGCAACACCGCCGGGCCACAGGGCCTGGCCTCAGCACCGGCCGCAGGGTCGGGCCGCAGGGCGCCTATCCCCGTACCTGCCCCAGCCACTGCAGCGTCCGCCCCACCTCCACCGCCAGCGGATGCCCGGGGCCCCGCAGCCGCTCCACGTCGTGCAGGAGCCGGGCCAGTGTGTCGTGGGCGGCCGCGCGGTCGCCGAGGGCGAGGAGGAGGTGGCCGATGCGGCGGCGGACGTCGAGGGAGAGTTCGGGGTCGCCGGCGACGTACTGGTTCTCGTAGTACGGCAGCAGGGAGCGGTACTCGGCGAGTGCAGCGGCCGGTTCGCCGAGCTGCTCCAGGCACTGGGCGGCCTCGTAGCGGAAGCGCAGGGACTGCGGGTCGGCCTGGCCCGACTCGGTGGCGCGTTCGTCGGCGAGGCGGCGCAGCTCGGGCAGGGCGCGGCGGTACTGGCCGTCGTCCATGAGCGTGGCCGCGTACTGCTTGCGCAGGGTGCGTACGACGGGTGAGTGCTCGCCGTGCTGGGCGGCGGCGGCCGGGAGTATCGCGCCGAGGATGTCGACGGCCTGGGTGATACGGCCCTCCCCGAGCAGCCGCTTGACCTCGTCGACGGCCCCGGCGACATCGGGTTTCTCGACGGCGGGCGCGGACGCGGAAGGCTGCGGCGCGGGTGTGCGGGCGCGGTCCGGCCAGGGGGCGTGCGGGCGCAGGAAGGGGCGCGTGGGGTCGAGCGGGGCGCCGGAGGGCATCCCGCGCGCGGGAAGCAGCGGGAGGAGCTGTTCGTACGTCTCCTGCGCGGACGCCGGGCGGTGCTGCGGGTCCTTGGCGAGCAGGCGCAGGACGAGGGCCTCCAGGGCCTCGGGCACCTCGGGGCGCAGCCGGCGAACCGGGACCGGTGCCTCGTAGAGGTGGCGGTGGAGGACACCGAGGGCCGTCGAACCCGCGAACGGCACGTTCCCGCTGAGGAGTTCGTGCATCAGCACACCGAGGGCGTACAGGTCGGTGTACGGGCCGACCGCGCCGCCCATCGCCTGCTCGGGAGCCATGTAGGCGGGGCTGCCGATGGGTGAACCGGTGCGGGTGAGGCGGGTGGTGTCCGTGTCCATCACCGAGGCGACGCCCAGGTCGAGGACGGTGACCGTGCCGTCCTGCTTGACCATGACGTTCCGCGGCTTGAGGTCGCGGTGGATGATCGGCACCGCGTGCACGGCGGACAGCACTGCGCACAGCTGGGCGGCGACCGCGGCGGTCCACTGCCAGGGGTACGGGTCGTGCTCGGTCAGGTGGTCGGAGAGGTCCGCCCCGTCGACGTACTGCATGACGAGGAACAGCTCCTCGCCCTCGCTGCCCGCGTCGTGGACCGTGACGAGCCCGGGGTGGTCGACCTGCGCGGTGACCCGGCACTCGCGTACGAAGCGGCGGCGCAGTTCCTCGGCCTCCTGGCCCGCGACCTTGTCGGGGCGCAGCAGCTTCACGGCCACGCGCCGGTCGAGGCGCTGGTCGTAGGCCGTCCAGACCTGGCCCATGCCGCCCTGGCCGATGAGCGTGGACAGTTCGTAGCGGCCCGCGACGACCCGTCCCGTCGTCACGGTCATCGGGATTCCTCCGTGGATACCCCGGCCTTCAGGCCGGGGAGGAAACGGACTTCTGCAGAGCAGGACAGGGAAAGCCGAATCGCCGCCAGGTCGATTCGGCGTCCGCCGACCACCGACCGACGCCCTTGGCTCACACTGAAGCTGATAGATTGTGAGGCATGACGCAGCAGGTCAAGCGGGCATTCAAGTACCGCTTTTACCCCACGGACGAACAGGCAGCGGAGCTGTCGCGTACGTTCGGCTGCGTCCGTCTCGTGTACAACAAGGCGCTGGAGGAGCGCACGCGGGCCTGGTACGGCGAGCAGCGTCGGATCTCCTACGTGCAGTCGTCCGCCGCGCTGACACAGTGGAAGAAGACCGAGGAACTCGCCTTTTTGGCCGAGGTGTCCTCCGTCCCGCTCCAGCAGGCGCTCCGTCACCTTCAGACGGCGTTCGGGAACTTCTTCGCCAAGCGGGCCAAGTACCCGCGCTTCAAGTCGCGGAAGAAGTCCCGCGCGTCGGCCGAGTACACCCGCAGCGCCTTCACGTGGCGCGACGGGAAGCTGACACTGGCCAAGATGGCCGACCCGCTGAACATCCGCTGGTCGCGGCCCCTCCCCGAGGGTGCGGAGCCGACCACGGTGACCGTGTCCCGCGACAGCGCGGGCCGCTGGTTCGTGTCCCTGCTCTGCGAGGACACCATCGCCCCAGCCCCCGCCACGAATGCAGCGGTCGGTCTGGACGCCGGAATCACGTCGCTGGTGACCCTGTCGACCGGGGAGAAGATCGCCAACCCCCGGCACGAGCGCCAGGACCGCACCCGCCTGGCCAAGGCGCAGCGGGAGCTGTCGCGGAAGGCCAAGGGCTCCAACAACCGAGAGAAGGCCCGCGGGAAGGTGGCCCGTGTGCATGCGCGGATCACCGACCGGCGCCGGGACTTCCTGCACAAGCTGTCGACTCGACTCGTCCGTGAGAACCAAACGGTCGTGATCGAGGACCTCACCGTCCGCAACCTGCTGAAGAACGGCAAGCTCGCCCGCGCCGTCTCCGACGCCGCATGGACGGACCTCCGTATGATGCTGGAGTACAAGTGTGCCTGGTACGGGCGCGAACTCGTCGTGATCGACCGCTGGTTCCCCAGCTCGAAGCTGTGCGGGAACTGTGGCACGGTCCGCGAGAAACTGCCGCTGAACGTCCGCGAGTGGACGTGCGACTGCGGCACCGTGCACGACCGCGACGTGAACGCGGCACGCAACATCCTGGCCGCCGGGCTGGCGGCGTCTGCCTGTGGAGACGGTGTAAGACCTCAACGGGAGTCCTCCCGGACGGGGCAGTCGTCGGTGAAGCAGGAAACCCAGCGGGCGACCGCTGGGATCCCCGCCTTTCAGGCGGGGGAGGAAGTCAACTGCCGTCCTCGTGCTTGCGCAGGTAGTCACTGAGCTCGTCGAGCTCGGCGCGCACCTGGTCGATGCGCGCGGGCGCGGGGCGCTGCGGCTGGCCCGGCGGCTGCGGGATCGGGGTCTGCTGGACTGGCGGGGTGGGTGCATAGGGCTGGGGTGCCGGGGCCGCCGGGGCGGGAGTAGGAGCCTGGGCCGGGTAGCCGTAGCCCGACTGCGGTTGGGCGTACACCGTGGTCTGGGGGTACGGCACGGCCCGGGGCGGGCCGAAGTGGCGTATCTCCGCGGACAGGTAGTACGCGATGATCACCAGCATCCCGATGAGCAGCAGCGACATCCCGACGTCGCCGCGCCAGGTGGTGAACTCGTCCTCGCCCGGGTCGGTGCCGAGGATCACGAAGACCGCGACGACGTGCACGATCCCGAGGGCGAGGAAGAACCAGTCGCGCGCCCTGCGGGTCAATGTGGCGAGCCGCAACAGGCACACCCAAGCCAGCATCCCGCAGCTCAGGAACGCCAGCGCCACGAAGACCACCCGCACGGTGATCGTTGCGCCCTGCGACGGGCGGTGAGGCGGTGGCGGCGCGTGGCCGTGGCCGTGCATGGCTGCTCCTGAGTGGCCTGACAAGGGCGGACGTGCGATGTCGTAAGAGCGTATCGGCCGATGCCGACAAGCAGTCCCGGGTTGTGGACAACCGTTGCGATACTGCTCACTTCGCCCGGTCATCGCCCGGTCACCTCGCCGTGGCGGGGCCGCCCAGTCCGGTGCACGTCATGAGGAGCGGAGCCGGACGCCGGACCTCACAGCGGGTGCCGTACCCACACCTTCAGCTCCATGCGGGACACGGTAGATCGCGGCCCGACCTGGGAAAATCGATTTGTCCGCCCGAGCCGCTCAGTTCGCGTGGAACCGCTCCGGTGCCTTGGTCGGGTTGCCCCCGGAGGGAAGCGCCTGGTCGGGGCAGGTGTTGAGAACGCTCCGCATGGCGGCCTTCTCCGCCGAGGTGACCCAGAGGCCGTACTTCTTCTTCACGGCGACCTGGGCGGCCACATACGTGCAGCGGTACGACTTGTTGGGCGGGAGCCAGGTCGCGGTGTCGCCGTCGCCCTTGCTGCGGTTGGTGCCCGCGTCGACGGCTATGAGGTTGAGCGGGTCGTTGGCCAGGGCTATGCGCTTGCTCGGGTCCCACTGCTGGGCGCCCTTCTGCCAGGCGTCGGAGAGGGCCACGATGTGGTCTATGTCGACCTGACTGCGGCCGCGCGTGTAGGTGACCTCGCCGCCGGAGTACGGGTCCGGGTCCAGGACGCCGGAGACCACCGTGCAGTCGCCGTCCCTGAACTTCACCTCCTCCAGGTCCCGCTTGAGTATGTCGTCGCGGGTGCCGCACCGGTTGGAGTCCGTGTCCGCCCAGGGGCTGCCGAACCTGTCCCGGTCGTACCCCGTCTTGGGCGCCCGGCCCTTGACGGTCAGCGAGTCGGCGGCGGCCAGAGCGGCACCGCCCCCGCCCGCCGGCTCCTCGGGCCCCGCAGCCCCTCCCGTGTCCAGTTCACAACCGCTGACGGCGACCAGCGCCAGCACGGCGACCGCGACCGCGACCCCACCCCTCAGACGACCCACGCGACGCCCCTCCCCTTGCCTGTTCCCTTGCCCGTTTGGCCATTGCCCGTTCAGCCGTTCGATCCGTACTACTCACCGTAATGGCCAGAGAGGCATGCCCATACCGTCCTTCAACAGGCAATAGGTGCACGCCGGGCGTATCGCCGGTGGTGAGTCACCTCCGCAAGGAACTTGCGGACGGGCGGCGTTCACCGTCCCGCCGCACCATCTCGCCGAACGATCCCGCCGAACCGTCATGTGAACAGAAGCTGTTGAACAGAAGCCGTCCGCGGAACTCCGCATCCCACGGGCGGCTTCGCACTGCCGGGCTCCGAGCAGCGTCGGCTAGCGTCAACCACATGGCCGACGAACTCTTCCAACACCCACGGCTGGCCGCCCTCTACGACCCGCTCGACCCCGATCGCGGCGACCTGGACGCATACCTGCGCCTCGTGGAGGAGTTCGGCGCACGTCAGGTGCTGGACATCGGCTGCGGCACCGGCGTGTTCGCGTTACTGCTGGCCGACCGCGGGGTCGAGGTCGTCGGCGTCGACCCCGCCGGGGCGTCCCTCGACGTGGCCAGGGCCAAACCGGGCGGCGACCGGGTGCGATGGATCCACGGCGACGCAACGGCCCTCCCACCGCTCCGGGCCGACCTCGCGACCATGACGGCGAACGTCGCCCAGGCCATCGCCGACCCCCGGGTGTGGCAGGCGACGCTGAAGGGCGCCTACGAAGCATTGCGCCCGGGCGGGCGTCTGGTGTTCGAGACCCGGGACCCGTCCAGGCGCGCGTGGGAGGCGTGGAACCGCGAAGCCTCGTACGGCGTTACGGAGGTGCCGGACGTCGGCGCGGTGGAGAGCTGGGTCGATCTGATCGAGGCCGACGGACCGCTGGTGACCTTCCGCTGGCACTATGTGTTCGCTTCCGACGGCCGGACCCTGACATCGGATTCGACCCTGAGGTTCCGTGAACGGACCGAAGCCGAAGCGGACCTGGCCGGGCAGGGCTTCGTGGTGGAAGACGTACGCGACGCCCCCGACCGGCCGGGCAAGGAGTTCGTCTTCGTCGCGCTCAAGCCCGAGCGTTGACAGTCACCGCGCTCAAGCCCGCGCGGTGACCGACAACTGGCAAGTGACCCCGTAATCCCTACGCTACGACCCCAGAATCGACGTAAGGAACTCCCCGACCCATCCCAGCAAGTCCCGCCCGACCAACGGCTTCCCGCCCACCTTCGCCGTCTTCGGACGCGGCACCAGCACCTGGTGGACCGCCGGCTTGATGACGGTCCCGGGGTACAACCGCTTGAGCCGCAGCTCCTGGGACTCCCTCAACTCGACCGGTGCGAAGCGGATGTTGTTGCCCTGGAGCACGATCTCGCCGACCCCGCAGGCCCGCGCGAGCATCCGGAGCCCGGCCACGAGCAGCAGGTTCTCCACGGGCTCGGGCAACTTGCCGTAACGGTCGACGAGTTCCTCACGTACGGAGGCAACATCCTCCTCCGTGTTGACGGAGGCGATCGCCCGGTACGCCTGGAGCCGCAGCCGCTCGCCCGGCGCGTAGTCGTGAGGAACGTGCGCGTCGACCGGCAGTTCGATCTTGACCTCCAGCGGCGGCTCCTCCTCCACGCCGCCCTCCAGCGAGGCCCGGTAGTCGGCCACCGCCTCGCCGACCATCCGCACGTACAGGTCGAAGCCGACGCCCGCGATGTGCCCGGACTGTTCGCCGCCCAGCAGGTTGCCCGCGCCGCGGATCTCCAGGTCCTTCATCGCCACGTACATGCCCGCGCCCATCTCGGTGTGCTGGGCGATGGTGGCGAGCCGCTCGTGCGCGGTCTCGGTCAGCGGCTTCTCCGGCGGGTAGAGGAAGTACGCGTACCCGCGCTCCCTGCCCCGCCCCACGCGCCCCCGCAGCTGGTGCAGCTGCGACAGACCGAAGGTGTCACCGCGCTCGACGATCAGCGTGTTCGCGTTCGAGATGTCGATCCCCGACTCGACGATCGTCGTCGAGACGAGCACGTCGAACTTCTTTTCCCAGAAGTCGACGACGACCTGCTCCAGCGCCTGCTCGGACATCTGCCCATGGGCCGTGGCGATCCGCGCCTCCGGAACGATCTCCCGCAGCCGCGCCGCCGCCCGGTCGATCGACTCGACCCGGTTGTGGATGTAGAAGACCTGCCCTTCCCGGAGCAGTTCCCTCCTGATCGCCGCGCCGATCTGCTTCTCCTCGTACGGCCCCACGAACGTGAGCACCGGGTGCCGCTCCTCCGGCGGCGTGGTGATCGTCGACATCTCCCGGATGCCCGTCACCGCCATCTCCAGGGTCCGGGGAATCGGCGTCGCGGACATCGTCAGCACATCCACGTTCGCGCGCAGCTTCTTCAGCTGCTCCTTGTGCTCGACGCCGAAGCGCTGCTCCTCGTCGACGATGACGAGCCCCAGGTCCTTGAACTTCGTCTCCGACGAGAACAGCCGGTGGGTACCGATGACGATGTCCACCGCGCCGTCCCGCAGCCCCTCCAGGACGGCCTTCGCCTCCGTGTCCGTCTGGAAGCGGGACAGGGCCCGGACGTTCACCGGGAACTGCGAGTACCGCTCGCCGAACGTCCCGAAGTGCTGCTGCACCAGCAGGGTCGTCGGTACGAGTACGGCGACCTGCTTGCCGTCCTGTACGGCCTTGAAGGCGGCGCGCACCGCGATCTCGGTCTTGCCGTAGCCGACGTCGCCGCAGATCAGGCGGTCCATGGGGACCGTCTTCTCCATGTCCTCCTTGACCTCGGCGATGGTCGTGAGCTGGTCGGGCGTCTCGGCGTACGGGAAGGCGTCCTCCAGCTCCCGCTGCCAGGGGGTGTCCCCGCCGAACGCATGCCCCGGCGCCGCCATCCGCGCGCTGTACAGCTTGATCAGATCGGCCGCGATCTCCTTGACGGCCTTCTTCGCCCGCGCCTTGGTCTTCGTCCAGTCGGCCCCGCCGAGCCGGTGCAGGGTCGGCGCCTCGCCGCCCACGTACTTGGTGATCTGCTCCAGCTGGTCGGTCGGGATGTAGAGCCGGTCGCCGGGCTGGCCGCGCTTGGCGGGCGCGTACTCGACGACCAGGTACTCACGGGTCGCGCCCTGCACGGTGCGCTGGACCATCTCGATGTACCGGCCGACGCCGTGCTGCTCGTGCACGATGTAGTCGCCGGACTCCAGGGTCAGCGGGTCGATGGTCTTGCGCCGGCGGGCGGGCATCCTGGCCCCGTCCTTGCCGGCCGCCTTCTGCCCGGAGAGGTCGGTCTCCGTCAGCACGGCGAGCTTCAGCACCGGGTCCACGAACCCGTAGTCGATCGACCCGCACGCCACATGCACGACCGACGGGGAGATCGTGCCGAGCTCCGCCTCCAGGCGGGCCGCGACGCCCTCCCCGCCCAGCACCTCGACCGTACGGGCGGCCGGGCCGTGCGCCTCGGTCACGAACACCGTGCGCCAGCCGTCGGCGAGCCAGCCCTTGGTGTCGGCGAGGGCCTTGGCGGTGTCGCCGCGGTACGTCTCCGGGGCGTGCATCCCCAGCTTCAGCGTGTCCGCTTCAAGTTCCTCGTCCGCCGCGAAGGGCGAGACGGACCACCACATCATGTCCAGCTCACGCGCCCGGTCCCGAACATCGGCGATCGACCACAGCGAGGCCGCGCCGACGTCGATCGGCGCCTCGCCGCCACCGGCGGTGGCCGCCCAGGATGCCTGCAGGAACTCCTGCGACGTGGCCACCAGGTCGGCCGCCCGCGTCCGCACCCGTTCCGGGTCGCACACGAGGGTCATGGCGCCCTTGGGCAGTACGTCGAGGAGCAGCTCCATGT
This sequence comes from Streptomyces sp. NPDC002845, assembly GCF_053591955.1. Lineage (NCBI taxonomy): Bacteria > Bacillati > Actinomycetota > Actinomycetes > Kitasatosporales > Streptomycetaceae > Streptomyces > Streptomyces sp. NPDC002845. The sequence continues at coordinate 36,196 of NZ_JBSFUU010000093.1, forward strand.
CGTCGACCAGGACCGGGGCGAGCGACTCCATGCCCTCCACCGCGATCCCCTCGGCGATCCTGCCCAGCAGCTCGCCCAGCTCGGGGTGCGCCTCGGCGAGGGCACGCGCGCGCGTGCGTACGTCGTCCGTGAGCAACAGCTCCCGGCACGGCGGCGCCCACAGCCCGTGTTCGGCGACTTCCAGAGACCTCTGGTCGGCGACCTTGAAGTACCGGATCTCCTCGACGTCGTCGCCCCAGAACTCGATACGGAGGGGGTGTTCCTCGGTCGGCGGGAAAACGTCGAGAATCCCCCCTCGTACGGCGAACTCGCCCCGCTTCTCGACGAGTTCGACCCGCGAGTACGCGGCCGCGCTCAGGTCTTTCACGACGTCGCCCAGGTCGGCGGTCTGCCCCGTGCGCAGCGCGACGGGCTCCAGGTCGCCGAGGCCCTTGACCTGCGGCTGCAGCACGGACCGCACAGGCGCGACGACCACGGACACCGGGCCGGTCTCGGGGTCGTCGGGGCGGGGATGCGTCAACCGGCGCAGTACGGCGAGCCGCCGGCCCACGGTGTCGCTGCGCGGGCTCAGCCGCTCGTGCGGGAGCGTCTCCCACGACGGGTACTCCACGACTCCGTCCGACGGCAACAGCGACCTCAGCGCCGCCGCCAGATCCTCGGCCTCGCGGCCCGTCGCCGTCACCGCCAGCACCGTACGGCCCGTGTCCCGGGCCAGCGCGGCCACCGCGAAGGGGCGGGCCGCCGGGGGGCCCACCAGATCGACATGCATCCGGTTTCCGTCACCGGCCGCCGCAATCGCCTCCGCGAGGGCCGCGTCCTTGACTACGGCATCGAGCAGACCGTGCAGACTCATTTTTAGGGCTTCCATCCCGGGGAGAGGCAACGCACACCGCCCGACGCGCGGGGCGGGCCGGGGGTGTCCAGGGTACGACGCGCCTGCGGCGGGCTCAGCGAGACAGTCGTGCGGGTGGGCTGTTCTCTGCCACCGGTGGGGCTCGGAGGGTTATCGCCCCCGCCGCCCCTACCCGTCCCATCCCCGGGGCTGCGCCCCGGACCCCCGTCTGGGGGCTGCGCCCCCAGACCCCCCGGGTGGGTGGGACAGTGCGGGTGAGTGGGTGGTTCATCGGCCTTGCGGCCTCGTCCTCAAGCGCCGGACGGGCTGGAGGGGGCTGGGGTGGGCTGGTAAGTGCTGCTGGGGGGTGGTGGGCCGGCCCTGGG